>DAOUWN010000120.1 GCA_030667105.1 Deltaproteobacteria bacterium | reverse complement strand
GAACCCGATCATCCGGCATTTAGCCTCTACTTGTCAGCCCCTTCTTCGGCAGTTTTGGCTTCCTCGTCTGGGGCCTCTTCAGCTTCTTCGAGTTCTTCTTCTGGGACCTCTTCCTCTTCCACAGTAGGCGCTACAACCGTGGCCACGGTAAAATTGGTATCAAAAATAAGTTTGACCTTTTCTCCCAGATCAATATCCTCCACGTGCACGGAATCCCCAATGTCGAGATCGGACACATCAATGCTAATCTTGTCCGGAATATCCGCAGGCAGGCAGGAAATCTCCAATCCATGGCGAACCAGTTGTAGAAAACCTCCGCGCTCGACGCCTTGGGATTTTCCGGTGAGCTCAACCGGGACCTTTAACGTAATTTCCTGATCCAGGGATATTTCATAAAAGTCGACATGAAGACACTGCCTGGTTACAGGAGCAGTCTGCATATCTTTTATCATGGCCGTTCTATTCTGCGTGCCCCCGTTCTTGATGACCAAATTCAGGATAGTGTGTTGGCCCCCGCTTTCCTTGTAGATCTTGCCAAGGTCGAAGTCTGATATGGTCAGGAGCATCGATTCAATCTTAGGGCCGTACAGGACGGCCGGAATCAGGCCTTGCCGCCTGAGCGCCCGCGCCTGGCCCTTGCCGGTGCTTTTACGTTGACTTGCTTCAAGCTGAAATGTTTCCAATTATGCCTTCCTCCATGAAATCGCTTCGCGATTTCATATAACGCGGCTACGACGGCTGAATTCGCCGCTTGTGTTAAGAAAATTCCCACAATAGTCATAAAATCGCGAAGCGATTCTATACGAAGAGGGAACTCACAGAACTGCCCGTGTGAGAACGGTGAATTGCCTCTGCCAAAAGCTTGGATACGGATAGCACACGGATCTTGTCACACGCCTTGGCCTTTCCATTTAAGGGGTTGGTATTGGTCACCACGAGCGTCTTTATGTCAGACTTGGTAATACGGTCCACAGCAGGACCTGACAGTACCGCGTGGGCGCAACAAGCATGAACCTCCAAAGCGCCGTGCTCCTTTAGGGCCGAGGTCGCTTCGATGAGAGTCCCTGCGGTATCCACCATATCATCAAGAATAATGGCAACTTTTCCTTTGACATCACCGACCACATGCATGGCCTCGGCCTGGTTGGGCGCTACCCGTCGTTTGTCGATAATGGCCAGTTGGGTGTGAAGGCGCTTGGCAAAGGCCCGGGCACGTTCGACACCTCCTGCGTCCGGAGAGACGATGACCGTATCGTTTTTTAGCTCCTGTCTAATATGCTCCAGGAGGACTGGTGCTGCAAAGAGGTTGTCCACTGGAATATTGAAAAAACCCTGGAGTTGGCCGGCGTGAAGGTCCATGGTGATGACGCGGTCAGCGCCCGCTACCGTGAGTAGATCGGCCACCAGTTTTGCGCTAATGGGCACGCGAGGCATAACCTTCTTGTCCTGCCGGGCATAGCCATAGTACGGCATAACCGCTGTGATTCTCTGCGCTGATGCGCGCTTGAAGGCATCCAGCATCAGTAGGAGTTCCACCAGATGGTCATTCACAGGGGCGCAAGTGGACTGCAAGACAAAAACGTCCTTGCCTCGCACATTCTCACTGATTTCTACCTGGATTTCACCATCGCTGAACGTTTTTACCTCGGCCTCGCCCAACTTGATACCTATGTGACGGCAAATATGCCCAGCCAGGTCAGGATTAGAGTTTCCCGCAAACAGAATAAGACTATGCATTAGTCAGAGCCCACACTTGGCAGCACGTCCAAATTATGATGGTACAAAATCGAGAAGCGATTTTATGGCTGGGGTGGGAGGATTCGAACCTCCGCATGCAGGAACCAAAGTCCTGTGTCTTACCGCTTGACGACACCCCAGCATAGTCATCAAGGAAGCAACGACTTCACCAGAAAAGTATCCCAGCGCGGTTCATGCTCCAACCCTTGAAACGCCTCAGAGGCCTCTTGCAGGGTCTCAAAAAGCCCGAAAACAGTAGGGCCGCTTCCAGACATGAGCGCTCCTCTTGCGCCGAGATCAAGAAGGGCCTTTTTGATGGCGTTTATCTCCGGTAACTTCTCAACGGTTACCTGCTCTAAATCATTACACAAAAGGCCCTTGAGCTTGGAAAGGTCCTCCAAAAACTCAGAAACCATATAATTTTCTTCACAATTTGTCAATCGTAAATTTAGGTGTTCGTAGGCCCATGCTGTAGATATCTGGGATTTTGGGCTCACCAAGACAGCCCAGAATGGGGGCATCCTGTCAAACGGCTCCAAATGCTCCCCAACTCCCCTTGCCACAGCCGTATGTCTGAAGAGAAAAAAGGGGACATCTGCCCCCACCTTTAGTCCCATGTCCATAAGCTCCTTGTCGTTGAGAGGAAACCCGTAATGTTCGTTCAATCCCATTAGCACGGCAGCAGCATTGCTGCTGCTGCCACCCAGACCTGCAGCTACCGGGATCACCTTCTCGATGGAGATGCCTGCACCATCATCTCTTGATACGGCTTCAAAAAACAAGGCAGCCGCCTTGAAAGCTGTGTTGGTTTCCCCTTCCGGGACCCCGGGATGGACGCAATGGACGCTTATGGATGGTTTGTCAAAAGAAAGGGTTACCGTGTCAAACAGATCAACACGGCACATGAGGGTCACGATATCATGAAAGCCATTTGCCCGTTTGCCGACTACTCTAAGAAAAAGATTGATCTTAGCAGGCGATGGTATAGCGAGTGTGGTCATGTTCCCGGTTTAGCCCCAATGTCACTAACTTAAGGAACGGCCTCTAAAACTGGCCCAACCGGCCAACGGGCCAAACCTATTTTGTAATGTTCAGCGCAACAAAGCCTGCCTTTCTCCTTACCAGGAGGGGAACGGTCTCGCCTTTTTTCACCTTTCCTATGTGTCTCTGATAATCCTCAATGGTTTTGACAGGCTCATGATCTATCTCCAGGATAAGATCTCCTTGACGGACTTCGGCCTCGTCCGCCGGACCACCCTCTTCAACGCCTATTACCACAACACCTTCGGCATCAGGCATCCTGAACTGTCTCGCCAGCTCCGGAGTGAGTGGAGACACTGTCATTCCCAGCTCGGTCTCTTCTGTGGCCCCCTTTGTGGTCAGCGCCTCTTTTTCATCAGTGCGTTTCACGATCTTGACACTGAAAGTGCGCTCTTTTCCTTCTCTAAGCACCTTGAGCGCGACTTTCTTGCCAACAGGGGTCTCTGCGATAGCTCGGGACAAGTCCCTGCTGCTTTCAATCTTTTTCCCATCCACGGCAATGATCACGTCTTTTGGCCGGATGCCCGCTTTGTCCGCAGGGTCTCCCTTGAAGGCTTCTCCGATCAGCGCCCCTTTGGCGTCCTTGACACCGTAATAATCGGCGAGTTCCGGAGTCAGATCCTGAATGCTCACACCGAGCCAGCCACGCGTTACCACACCAGAGGCCTCAAGCTGCTCAATAATGCCGCGGGCCAGATTTACGGGGATTGCAAACCCGATCCCAACATTACCACCACCCCTGGAGACAATGGCCGTGTTGATGCCAACTACCTCGCCCTTCATATTGACAAGGGGTCCGCCGCTGTTTCCGGGATTTATGGAGGCATCGGTCTGGATGAAATCATCGTAAGGACCAGAGCCGATAACGCGGCCCCTGGCGCTGACAATACCTGCGGTGACTGTGTGTTCCAACCCAAAGGGGCTTCCGATGGCCACGACCCATTCACCTACCTTCAGGTCGTCCGAATCACTCAACCTGGCGATTCGAAAACCTTTCAGCCCCTTGGCCTTAAGCAAGGCAATATCGGTTTTTTGGTCTCGCCCAACGATTTCAGCATTATACTCCTTGCCGTTTTTGAGCTTTATTTTGATCTTGTCGGCATTTTCTACCACGTGATTGTTGGTTACGATATGCCCTTCATTGTCAATGATAAAACCAGAGCCGAGACTGCGCTGTTTGAACTCCTTTTCTCGTCTGTCTCCGAAGAACCTCTCAAAAAAATCATGAAAGGGGTCGTCCTTTCTAAATGGGCTTTGAAAATGTCTGAAGGCCTGCCCGTTCCTTTTTATTACCTTTTCGGTGCTAATATTGACCACGGCCGGACTAACCGCTTGTGCTATTTCCGTAAAACTGCCCGGCACGATTGCCGTCGGAGATGGACTCGAAGCCGTGGTATCCCCGGTAATGTCAAAGCCTACGGCAAGGAGCATGCCTGCCAGTGCAGAAACTAGCGCAAGGGACAGCAAAGCCAGGCGTCGTGTATTCGTGCTAGTTGGGTCTATTGGTCTCATTTGCATTTTTCCTTCTATGGTTAGGTTTCAATTCATGAGGTTTCTCTCACATATCGCATTCTTAGATCATAAAGAATGTTTTTCAGAAGGGTTTCTTCATCATCGGTCAGGTTTCCCTTGGTCTTTTCCTCCAACATCCCGAGGAGATCAATCGTATGTTTGGCCATGGGGATGCTTTTGCGTTTCGAACCCGTTGAAGGATCCGGTATTTCCCCAAAATGGAGAATGGCTGATGAGCTGAGTGAAAAAACAAAGGTAGAAAAATTGACTTCAGGAAGCCGGATCTCCTCATCGGCTGTTGGTTTTCCCTCAGCCTTGGGAGCGCCCTCTTGTGGAGCTTGTTCTGTCTTGTCCTCTTTGGTTTCCGGCGCTGCATCAGGTGTGGGTTCTCCGGATTCTGAGGAAAAAGCTCGCTTGTCCTTTATGACAAATCCCTTTTCTTCTTCTGCCATGCTCCCCTCCTTGCTTTCATGAGTTTGCAGAGCGCCTGGCCCCCTTCAAAGGGGCAGATCAAAGCCACGTCCGCTGGGCGTTGATATTTACGAGATCATGTATCTTACACTAATACGTACTCTAAACCACGTTGTCAAGATGGTGTTTCCTATCCAAATCCTTTGGTTTCTGCTCTCCCGATTCACAAGATTCGGCAGGAAGCGCGTTGTTGGAATTCTGCGCGGGGGACTACAATTCCAGTGGCGTGACCGACTTAATCAAGGGAAGGGCTTGCAGCTCCTCAAGGGTCTCTGGCGCTACGGGAGTATCTGTATCCAGGAAGATCACATTTCTGCCGCCATCCTTCTCCTGACCCACGTACATCCGAGCAATATTTACGTTGTGTTTGCCGAGTACCGTTCCGATGCTCCCGATGGCGCCGGGCTTGTCCACGTTATGGATGAGAAGAAGGTGGCCTTCGGGAATGACTTCCAGCCTGAAGTTGTTGATCCTGACAATCCTCGGTTCGTGCTTGCCAAATATGGTTCCGGAGACGGTGTTGAATCCTTCGGCGGCTGCAGCGTTCATGGTGACGAGATTCGTGTAGTCTTCAGTCTCGACACTGCGAGACTCGACGACTCTAATGCCCCGTTCCTTAGCGATTACAGGGGCATTGATGAAATTGACCTCATCTTTGAGAAACAGAGAGAGCAACCCCTTCAAGGCAGCCGTTGTGACAGGGGCCATGTCGAGGCCCACAAAATCTCCCGAATACATGATGGTGACCTCCTGTATGGCCCCTTCGGCAAGCTGGGCCTGGAGGCTACCCATACGTTCGGCCAGGCTCAAGTAAGGCCCGAGCTTGGCCAACAAGTCACCGGTGACAGAGGAGACATTTACGGCATTGATTATTGTTCCTGTCTGAAGGTAACAGATGATCTGTTCAGCCACTGCCACCGCCACGTTGGTCTGGGCCTCAGCCGTGGACGCCCCCAGGTGAGGAGTGCAAATGACGTTGTTGAATTCAAACAAAGGTGAGGGGCCCGGAGGCTCAGTCTCAAAGACATCCAGGGCGGCGCCTCCCACCTTGCCCGTTCGAAGGGCCTCGGTCAGGTCCTTTTCGTTTACAATACCGCCACGGGCGCAGTGTATTATCATCACGCCGGGCCTCATCCGGTCGAAGGCTTCCTTGTTGACCAGGTTGATTGTCTCTTTCAGCTTGGGCACATGAACGGTGATGTAGTCCGAACGCCTGTAAAGGTCTTCCAGGGAGACCACCTCAAACCCGGCTTGCTCTACCAATGCTCTGTTTACGTAGGGGTCATGAACTATCACCTGCATCTTAAGTCCCCTGGCGCGGTCAGCCACAATACTTCCGATCCGGCCGTAGCCAAGGACTCCCAGGGTTTTGTTAAAGATTTCTTTGCCTTGCAGATGTTTCTTTTCCCACTTGGCAGCTTTCAAGGACGCTGTCCCCTGGGGGATGTTGCGCGAAAGGGCAAGCATCATTGCGATGGCATGCTCGGCAGTGGTCACGACATTTCCCTCTGGGGTGTTCATGACAGCGATGCCTTGTTTCGTGGCTGCCGGTATGTCCACATTATCGAGCCCGATACCTGCCCGCCCTATCACTTTCAGCCGGGAAGCTGCCTTAATGATCTCTCCGGTTACTTTAGTGGCGCTTCTGATGACCAATGCTTCGTAGTCACCAATGATTGCCTTTAGCTCCTCTGGCGCCAGGCCAACGTTCACGTCAACCTCAATACCCTCTGCTTCTTCGAACATCTTGATGCCGACATCTGCAAGCTTATCACTTACCAGGACTTTCAATTTTCTTTCTCCTTCAACGAATCCTCACCATAATTGACCACAACAGGCATATTTCTTACTTCTAAAGTGAATAACTTGTCAAGAGGCTGAATCCTTGTTTGAGGGTTTTCCTCTTGACACCTGCGACCTTTTGTTTATAGCTTCGATGCAATCAGGAGGTTGAAATGAAAGGGAGAATCCATAACTTCAACG
>DAOUWN010000055.1 GCA_030667105.1 Deltaproteobacteria bacterium | reverse complement strand
TAACTGAGGAAGAGCTGGTCAACTATGCTGATAAGCGAGTCAAGCACGAAGAACTGGTGGATATAGAGGAGCGGTTTCAGGATATACAAGAAAGATATGCCAACAAGTTCCCGGCTCTTCAGGCGAGATTGGAAGAGGTTCAACTCGAAACCCAATTGCTGGAACAGAAGATATTCTCAAATCTAGATATCTCCCCGAAAGACCTCGGTGCCCTTCTTGCCAGGTCCGAAATTTGACAAGTGTCCATTCAGAAATGGTAGGTTTTGGTTCAAGACGAAGCCGTCAGGATTGGGCCAAAAGATGGCGTTAATGGATGGACACTAACAAAGGAGCTGCCAAACAAGAGCAACCCCTGCGGTGAATAAAAAGATGGTTTCCACCAGGAACTCAAATCTGAAACCAGTCACAATCCAGTGTTTCTCAAAGGCGTGAACGACCCATGCCATATATAACAGCGAAAGTACCAGACAATAGGCCAGGGTGGTGGCAAGATGCATAATCGGGGAGAAAAGCAGGACTGCCAAGGAGAACGCCAGGAGTCGCTTTAGTATCCGCAGGGACCTCTTCTCCCCCAGTACGATGGGGAGGCTTTCCTGTCCCACAAGCCGGTCACCTTGCATATCCAGTATGTCAAAAAAAGCAGTTCGCACAAAGGCCATAACCAAGGCAAATAACGTGACGAAAATCATTGTGCTAGTAACTTGCAACGAGATAGAAAGGTGAGGGAGCACTACGGTGACAACCCCCCAGGCTATGGCAATCAACACTGTCTTTGAACCCGGTATGTCACTGATGCGCTCGATCTTCCGGCCTGTCTTGAGGCGGCCGGGAAAGAGCTTGACCTTATACAGAAGCCCGAGGGCGCTGATGACGCAAAGAACCAAAAAAGGAACCATGCCCAGAGTAAATGCCATAAAAAGCCCTACTGCCCCTGACATGATCGCCAGCGTTATAAGGATGCCCCGGCTCTGTTCATAAAAGCTGGCCCGGTCCGGGTCATTGTACCGCACAGCCTCTTTGCCGATGAAGTTATTCAGTATGTGCATGGAAAGCACATAGCAGCTGGCCATCAGGGCGGATGGAAGACCTGGTCTGATACCCGACAAAAGCGCGCAAGTATAACTGAGAAACCCTGCCCCCAGCGCCACGTACAGATTGCTTAAAAGAAGCCACCGCTGTATCCTGAAGACCGTTTGCCGCCATCGGCCCCTTGTCCTGTAAGGGAGACCTTCCAGAGTCCTGTAGACTTTTTTGATTACCCAGTTGGGCGTTGAGGCCCCTGCTGTAATGCCAATGGTCTGCAATCGTTCAATGGCAGCGCTGTCGACTTCTGTCTCACTCTCGATGTGAAAAACCAGCCCCCCCTCCTGCTCGACTACTTGAGCGAGCCTTTGCGTATTGCCACTGTCGCGGCCACCGACCACCACCACTGCATCCACATCTTTTGCCATTGCCCTGACTTCAGCCTGGCGTTGATGAGTTGAATCACAAATGGTGTTAAACACTCTGGAGTCTTGAAAACGATCTTGCATGGCGCCGACAACAGCATCAAAAAGCTTGCCGTCCTGGGTGGTCTGGGCAACGACGATGGTCCGCTCAAGACGCGGGAGGTCGGCAACGTCACGGGGATGGCTAACCACATGGCCTTGCCCCTCGGCATGTCCAAGGAGACCTACGACTTCAGGGTGGTCCCTGTCACCCACGATGACAACGGCATAGCCCAGCCTGGCATACTTGGAAATAATGTTTTGGACTTTTATGACCCTGGGGCAAGTGGCGTCGATTACAGTAAATCCTGCATCAGCAAGCCCCTCCTTGGTCTGGGGCGGCACTCCATGGGCCCTTATGACAACCATTCCGGGTTTTGCCCCTGAAGGGTCATTCAAGACGGAGACACCCTTTTCTGCCAGAATCTCTAAGACCTGGGGGTTATGAATCAGTGGGCCGAAGGTATAGATAGGGCCATCCTGGCTGTTGGCTACATCCAGAACGATCTCCACAGCCCTGTGGACACCCATGCAGAAGCCTGCGGTTTTGGCGAGCCTAATTTTCAAGAATGGCTTTCAGGTGTTTTTCGATCAACATTTCAATGAGCGGCGGAAGGGGGGTCCGGGGTAGTCCCACGATTTCAACATTTTCCTGGGAAAGTGGAATCAATAACTTCTTGGCCGTGCTTGCGGTCACAGCCTCAGCCATGCGAGGGGTCATCTCGCCCATCATGGAATGAGCCAAGACAATTGCCATGGGACCAACGATAATGTCCGCCTGGCCCACCGTGCGCACAATGGCGTTTTCGCCCGAGGCGCCTCGATTTGCCCTGGCCTTGAGCATCTGGGCCGTGGCAATGGCATTGGTTCCAAGGGCAGTTATATCCACTGATTCCCCGAAAGCTTCCCTGAGCTTTTTTATGATGATGCTTCCGATACCCCCGCCCTGACCGTCAATCACACAGATACGCATATTCAGACTCATATTCCCTGTCCGCGCTTTGACAGAGTCATTTTGAATTCTGACCTGTTTTTTTGTATGTAATTTAACAGATTAACCCCACTGGGTCAACAAGAAGAACAGACTTTTAGGTATTTTGAACTTTGGGCGCCTTTTTTGTGTGACCCTTGTAATAGTTGATCAAGCCATTTGTGGAGGAGTCATGAGAGGCTACAGGAGCGTCACCGTCTAACTCCGGAAGGATTGCCTTGGCAAGCTGTTTGCCAAGCTCCACGCCCCACTGGTCATAGGAGTTGATATTCCAGACAATTCCCTGCACAAAGATCTTATGCTCATAAAGAGCAACAAGGGCCCCCAAGGTCTTGGGATCGAGCTTGTTAAAAAGAATCGAGTTTGTCGGTCTGTTGCCTTCAAATATCTTGTGAGGCAACAGCCTCTCTGCGGCTTCCGGGTCCATGCCGCCGGCAAGGATCTCGGCACGGGCCTCGTCCTCGGTCTTACCCTTCATCAGTGCTTCGGTCTGGGCAAAAAAGTTCGACAAGAGGATCTCATGATGCCTGCCGAGAGGATTTTGGCTATTGATTGGCGCAAGGAAGTCTGCCGGGACCAACTTGCTCCCCTGGTGAATCAGTTGATAAAACGCATGTTGGCCGTTTGTGCCAGGCTCACCCCAAACAATCGGACCAGTCGAATAGCCGACCAGGTCTCCTTGCCGATTCACGCGTTTGCCGTTGCTTTCCATATCGCCCTGTTGAAAATAAGCAGGGAAACGATGGAGATACTGATCATAGGGAAGGATGGCATGGGTTTGGGCGCCAAAGAAGTTGTTATGCCAAATCCCTAACAATGCGAGCATTACAGGCATATTCTTGTCCAGGGGCGCAGTACGGAAATGTTCATCCATCTCATGGGCGCCGGCAAGCATGGACTCGAAGTTTTTCATACCAATGTAGAGTGCGATAGCCAGACCTATGGCGCTCCACAGCGAATACCGCCCCCCTACCCAATCCCAGAATTCAAACATATTCTTTGTATCAATACCGAACCGACTCACCTCTTCAGCATTTGTAGAAACCGCCACAAAATGCTTTGCAATTGCAGCTTCATCACCGGCTCTGCGGAGAAACCAATCTCGAGCGCTGTGGGCATTCGTCAACGTCTCCTGAGTCGTAAACGTCTTTGACGCGATGATAAAGAGCGTGGTTTCAGCATCTAAGTATTTTAGCGTTTCTGCGAGGTGTGTGCCATCGATATTTGAAACAAAATGGGGGGTAAAGCCGGGCTTCCCATAGGCCTTCAGGGCCTCGGTGACCATCACCGGGCCAAGGTCTGACCCGCCAATGCCGATATTTACGATGTCCGTAATGGCCTTGCCCGTGTAGCCTTTCCATTTTCCCTCCCGCACAGTATCACAGAACCGTCCCATCTGTTCTAACACGGCGTTTATAGCGGGCATCACGTCTTTTCCGTCAACGTGAATAGGCCGGTTGGAACGATTGCGAAGTGCAACGTGCAAAACCGCTCTGTTTTCCGTGAAGTTGATCTTTTCCCCGGTGAACATTTTGTCTCTCCATCCTGTTACATCCGCCTGCATGGCCAAGTCCACAAGCAGGGCCATGGTTTTTTCGGTAATGCGATTTTTGGAGTAATCAAGGAGGATATCGTTAAACCTGAGAGAGAATTTCCCAAAACGGCTGGGATCTTGTTTGAACAAGTCCCGCATATGTTTTTCTTTCATTTCCTGGTAATGGGCCTCCAGGGCCTTCCAGGCAGGCGATTTTACAAGTTCAGACATTGTGGGACGCTCCTTTTCTGATTTGAAGTCAATCAAAGACAGGTGATTAGGGCTGTGCTGTCAGTATTCAAAAAAAGGGTTGACTTGGTTCACTTTCTAGGCTACAAATAAACCATGATTAGAATCAACATTCATGAAGCAAAAACGCATCTCTCCCGCTACCTGGATCGATTGGCCAAAGGGGAAACCATTGTATTGTGCAAAAGAAATGTCCCTGTTGCCGAAATTCGTCCTATTCGGCCGGATAGAAAATCTCGACGTCCAGTGGGCCTGGCCAAAGGCAAATTCAAAGTTCCTCCCGAATTTTTTGAACCCTTGCCGGCCGAAATCGTGGCCCCATTTTATGGTGCAGATCCTTGAAAATACTCTTGGACACATGTGCATTTCTCTGGATTATCAGTGATGCCTCCGAACTCTCGACTCATGCCCGTGAACTCTTTGTCAACCCTGAGAACGACATTTATCTGAGTTCTGTCTCCAGCTGGGAGATTTGCATCAAACATGCCCTGGGACGACTGCCGCTGCCGCAACGACCTGAGCACTTCATACCGGCCCAGCGAAAAAAACATGCCATAGAGACCGTTCCGCTGGAAGAGGAAGCCACATTATACATGACGCGGCTGCCTGAATTCCATAAAGACCCCTTTGACCGCATGCTGATTTGCCAGGCCATTGTTCACCAATTTAATATTATGACACCAGATGAACTCATTTTGCAATATCCTGTCCGATCTGTCTGGTGATAGTCGGCCTCAGGGCCTCAAACCGTTCACAGGCTTTGCCGACTCATGTGAGTCCACTTCGCCCCGGATGGGTCCCCAAAAAGCTCATCATGGTCGCTCAAAGGGGTTGTGAAAAGGAGAGCTTTGAAAAATGTTCAATTTTGTTCGAGTTCAAGGAACACGAGAATTTTAACCGCAGGAATACATTGAGTATTTTGAGGATTGAAATTTGAGCGTGACGCAGAAATTGAGCAAAAGGGGGCGTTTTTCAAAGGTCTCAACGGTCTCGCCTTGAGCGGAAACAGGTGTCACTTCTTATCGGGAACAAGAGAGAGGTGAAATTGGCGGGAAAATACGTGAGGGGGAACACGGGGCAGGGATTATTGAAATTGTTAGTGTCGGCAGGAAGTTTTCAAAAAATATATTCACGGGCGTATTGTTCATGCCCTTTGCTCAGCGTTCAGGCTGAAACCTGTTCGCCTTCGTGCCTTTGGTCTGTTACCTCACCGGTTGAATACGAAGCTGCTCGTGGGGTGTTTTCCGGATTGTCTTGAAACTCCTTTTTCACTCCACCTTCCCCTATCTCGTGGACATCCTTCACCCCTCTTGCCGCTTGCCAACTCGGCCTGTATTCCGGTACAATGTTTTTAAGCTTCTCCTTGATATTATGAGTATCCTGATCATACGCCAGTTTCGCCAGTTCGTCGATGGCGCCGTTCAGGACCCCGAGATGACACTCTGCCCCCTTGAGGACCATGATCTTATCATGGTTGGTAGGAAGGATGCCCTCGCCCTCAGTGATTAACTCTTCATAGAGCTTTTCCCCGGGCCTGAGGCCAATATACTCAATCTTGATGTCCACATCCGGCTCTAACCCGGATAGACGGATAAGATCGCGGGCCATGTCGGCAATCCTGATCGGCGTACCCATATCGAGGACAAAAATCTCGCCGCCCTCACCCATGGCGCCCGCTTGAAGGATGAGCTGGCAGGCCTCCGGAATCGTCATGAAATAACGGGTAGCCTCCCGGTGAGTGACGGTAACTGGACCCCCTTTCTCAATTTGCTTCTTGAAAAGCGGCACCACACTACCAATGCTGCCCACTACATTGCCGAAGCGCACGATCATGAAATGAGTGCCCGATTGTCCTCGGCCGTTTTGACTCTGAACGAGCAGCTCTGCCACCCGCTTGGAGGCGCCCATGACATTAACCGGACGCACGGCTTTGTCAGTGGAGACAAAAACAAAGCGCTCCACATCGAACCTCTTTACCACATCAATCAAATTTCGCGTCCCCAGGATGTTATTCTTGATCGCCTTCCAGGGTTGAAGCTCCATCATGGGCACGTGCTTGTAGGCCGCTGCATGAAAAACAACTTGAGGCTTCGAAGCCTCAAAGGCTTTTTCAAGCTGGCGCCTGTCTCGGATATCTGCCAGTAAAGGCAAGATTCTTATGTCACTGAAGTCCTGTTTGAGCTCCAGCTCAAGTTCATAAAGAAAGCTCTCTGCCCTTTCATATAACGTAATTCTCTCCGGCCGAAACCGGCAGATCTGCCGGCATAATTCCGAACCGATTGAGCCGCCAGCGCCGGTGACGAGAACGCTCTTGCCGTGAAGGCACGTGCCGATTCGCACCTCGTCCAATCTAACTACTTCACGACCCAGCAAATCTCGGTAAGCCACCTCGCGAATCGCATTGACCGTCACCTTACCGTTAATGAGTTCGCCCATGCCAGGTACTGTCTTGAATTGTAGGCCGCTCTCCTTGCAGTGGGCCACAATCTGACGCATCTGTTCCGAATTGGCCGATGGAATGGCAATCAGCGCCTCGTCAGCCTTGACACTTCTTGCTACCGGCGCAATATTTCTGACAGGCCCCAACACTGGAATACCATGGATCTTCATACCCATCTTTGTGGGATGATCATCGAGGAACCCCACCACATTATAGCCAAGGCGTGTGTTGCCACGTATCTCTCTATAGATCTTTTCGCCGCAGTCTCCGGCACCTATAATAAGCAGGTTCTTGAATCCAGGACGCTTTTTTCTCAGAGGTCTAAAAAGTGCCCTGATGGCCACCTTCGAGGGTTTGTCTTCACTGAAAACCTCAAAATAAAGACGGACGCTAAGGCGAAATCCTGACATAACCAGAATGGTTAAGCACCAATCAATAATGAAAACAGACCGAGAAAAACCTTCAAACCTTGTGCCTAAAAGTACAATAGTTATAATGAGAAGAGAACTAACGGCAGAAGCCTTGATAATATTTAGAAGGTCAGAAATACTGGTGTAGCGCCACATCCCGCGGTAGAGATCGAAGAAATAGAAACTGACAATCTTGACGGCAAGAATAACCGGCAACATCCTTGAAAACAAGACCAGTGTCTCCGCCGGGATGGCAAATTCGAAGCGGACCAAGTGCGCCGCATACCAGGCTGCAGCAAGCACCAGGACATCAATGCCCAGAACTACCAAAAAATTCCTGCGTAATAGATTGGTTTTCATAGCCCTTTCTTGACGGCTTCGCAAAAAGTCCATCTGCGGCGTTGCGCTTCATCCCCGCCCTGTTAAATTCTCGCTATGCGAGACGGCGGAGCCGATTTAACAGGGTAAATCATTGCGACGTACCGTAAGTACGTCTCATTCCTCAAGCTTCGCGCGCCTTGCATCTGGAGCTTTTTGCTGTGCCGTCTGTTTGCGGACTTTTTGCGAGTCCATCTTTCTTGGACAGGTCAGACGCCAAGGGATACACGATAGCGTCGAGTACCATTAGCGAGGTTGTTATGCAAGTCCTTTCTCACTCTTTTCACCCCACCATGCCATCCCGTTGTTCCAATTCTTTGTTCCCTTCCGACCTCAGCTAGACTTGACCCCTAAGTTTTGCCCATGTCAACCCCAAGTATTCGTAAACCGCCCGTTCCGTCTTCCCCAACCCGCCGGAACTTGGAAAAAACATGCCGGGACTCATTCCTCGCTGTTGTTTCACGTAATAATCTGTGGGGGCAGGTATGGGCTGCATACCGGCTTTTCGGAACATTGCCATGGAACGGGGCATATGGGAAGCGGAGGTCACCAAAATAAACCTATCGTTTCCCACGATCTTCTGGATGAGCCGGGCTTCATCCTTTGTATCTCTCGATAAAGACTCCAACACCAGATCCTCGCCGGCTATCCCCAACGCAACAGCCACGTCTGCCAGCACCTTGGCCTCCGGTATTGCATCAGAGGCCCCGCCTCCGGAAAGAATCAACTTGCTTCTACCCAGCAAGTTGTGAAGCCGAATTCCCTCCACAAGACGCGCCAACGAAGCGCCTGAAAGCCGATTCGTAACAGGAAGCTGTGGATTAGAGATCTGTCCGCCCCCCAAGACTACTACACACTTCACATTACTGACGTCATCCAACGATAGAAGTGGTGGGTACTCGTGCTCCAATCGTCCTAGAAGAGTGTTCGACATAAGCCCACAGCCAAAAACAGCAAGCAGGATGACTCCTATAGAAACAACTATCCTTCCAATCTTTTGCCTGCGGGTAAACCAGAGCAGGAAAATTCCCAATAGTAGGATTTCAAGACAAAGCGATAAAGGCAATAATAACGGCCCTATTATTTTCTTAAGTAAAAACATCTTCCTCACGCAAAGGCGCAAAGACGCCAGGTTATTCTTTCAGACCATTCACGACTCTTGATATACCGTCACGAATCAGTTCCGAACCCAAATTGATTAATAAGCCCAACCTTATTGTCAGCCAGCCTGAGATAAGTCAATAATTGGAACAGGCGCTTGCCGTTCAACCTTCAACCATCTTTTCTTTAATTCATAAGCCAAAACAGCTTCATATACGCTTTCCAGAAGCCCTGGCCCCAACTTTTTATGAACATGAAACGCCACATCAACAACTATCTTCGCAATCTCATTCTCATTCATATACTTTCTTTACCTTTGCGTTCTTTGCGCCTTTGCGTGAGCCTGTTCTCCGTCCTCCAGTTTCTTCTGACCTCTGACCTCCGTCCTCAATGCGCAACCCCCTCTCTCCTCACAACGTTAATCAAGGTCATCAACAATATCTTAAGGTCAAAGAGGAACGACCTGTTTTTCAAATAGTATTCATCGAACTCCACCTTGACAGAAATCGGCAATTCATCCCTGCCGTTTACCTGTGCCCAGCCAGTAATCCCTGGAATGAGTTCATGTATCCCTTTTCCGGTTCGAAGTTCAACTAGATCATCCTGATTATACAAAGCTGGGCGAGGCCCAACAAAGCTTATGTCCCCCTTCAAAACGCTATACAACTGTGGCAATTCATCCAGGCTGAACTTGCGCAAGGAAGGCCCAACTGGCGTAAGGTAAACATCAGGATTTTTCATAAGATGGGTTGCAACAGAGGGGGTGTTAATGCGCAT
>DAOUWN010000021.1 GCA_030667105.1 Deltaproteobacteria bacterium | reverse complement strand
CCTTGATAGCATCACGAATTTCTATATTCGAATTTCGGATTTATTCATCGTGGTGTAATAATCTGGGAATGTTCCCATTGGTGCAGACATGAGTATATTAATTGATAAAGAAACCCGCCTTCTGGTGCAGGGAATCACCGGGAGGGAGGGGAGTTTTCATACACGGCAGTGCGTGGCCTACGGGACTAACGTTGTGGGAGGAGTCACGCCTGGCAAGGGGGGCCAGAAACTGGACGGCATGCCTGTCTTTAATACCATTCGTGATGCAGTTGAAATCACCGGGGCCAATGCCAGCCTTATCTTTGTGCCTCCTCCTTTTGCGGCTGACGCCATCATGGAATCTGCAGCAGCAGGGCTTCCTCTGGCCATTTGCATTACCGAGGGGATTCCCGTGCATGACATGTTTAAGGTTGTTCGGTTTTTGAGACGCCGCAACTGCCGCCTAATCGGTCCAAACTGTCCCGGCGTGATTTCTCCTGGTCTCTGCAAAGCGGGTATCATGCCCGGCCATATCCACAAAGAGGGTTCTATAGGCGTAGTATCAAGAAGCGGCACGCTCACCTATGAGGTGGTGCACCAGCTCACCCAAAGCGGCCTGGGCCAGAGCACCTGTCTCGGGATCGGGGGCGATCCGATCATCGGTTCTTCCTTTGTAGACACCTTGAAGCTCTTTGACAAAGACCCTCAGACCGAAGGCGTGGTGCTTATCGGAGAGATCGGGGGAAATGACGAGGAGGCTGCTGCCGAATACATCAGGGATCATTTCAAAAAGCCCGTGATGGGATTTGTTGCGGGCCTCACCGCCACGCCTGGAAAACGTATGGGACACGCCGGCGCCATCATATCGGCCAGCGGGGAAACGGCGGCAGAGAAAATCGCCGCCATGCGAAAGGCCGGCATTCACGTAGTAGAACACCTGGGAGAGCTGGGCACGGAAGCGAGGGAGATGTTTCGGTGTTGACTTTTTGAGACCATATAGTTTATGGGTTATGCGCGGATGCCGGATACCACATGAAGGGGGAAAGAAAATGAGTTCGACCACAAAGACCGTTGAAGGAAATGAAGCTGCAGCCCATGTAGCCTATGCCATGAGTGACGTTGCAGCTATCTATCCCATCACGCCTTCGAGCAGTATGGGGGAGTATTGTGATGAATGGGCGGCCCATGGTCGGAAAAACATCTTCGGCCAGGTCTTGAAAGTAATGGAAATGCAGTCTGAAGGAGGTGCGGCGGGTGCGGTTCATGGGGCCCTTTCCGCAGGTGCCTTGTCCACAACCTTTACGGCATCACAGGGCCTGCTCCTTATGATTCCCAACATGTACAAGATTGCGGGCGAGATCATGCCTGTTGTCTTTCATGTATCGGCCCGTGCAATTGCCGCTCATGCCATTTCCATTTTCGGAGACCATTCAGACATCAATGCGGTGAAACAGACCGGCTTTTCTCTCCTTGCCTCGGCCTCGGTTCAAGAAAACATGGATCTCGCCCTTGTGGCCCATCTTGCCAGTATCCGGGCAAGCCTTCCGTTTGTTCACTTCTTTGACGGCTTCAGGACGTCTAATGAGATCCAGAAGATAGAGTTCATTGATTATGATGACATGTCGAAGCTCGTCGACTGGGAAGAGATTTATGAGTTTAGGAGCCGCTGTATGAACCCCGAATATCCTCAACTGAGGGGCACGGCCCAGAATCCGGACATTTTCTTCCAAAGCCGGGAGGGTTCCAATCCATTCTACGAAAAGATCCCCCATATCGTCGCCGAAGAGATGCAAAAGGTGAGCGCCCTGGTGGGCCGAACGTATAATCCTTTTGACTACGTGGGAGACCCTGAAGCGGACAGGATTATCGTATCCATGGCATCCAGTTGTGATGTGATCGAAGAAACGGTCAATTACCTTAACAGGCTGGGCGAAAGAGTCGGGCTCATCAAGGTACGGCTGTACGTCCCTTTTTCAAGGGAACACTTCTTCAGGGCCCTTCCTGCCACAGGCAAGAGAATAGCGGTTCTGGACAGAACCAAGGCGCCAGGGGCGGTGGGGGAACCTCTATATCAGGATATATGCACGGTGTTTCAGGAAAAGGGAGAGACCCCGGTTATTGTGGGGGGCAGATATGGCCTCGGGAGCAAGGAATTTACCCCAACTATGGCCAAGGCCGTGTTTGACAATCTCCGCGCGTCAAGTCCCAAAAGCCACTTCACGGTCGGTATTGTGGACGATGTATCACACACCTCGCTAGATCCTGGCGATGAGATCCACCCAACGGCTGAAGGGACGGTCCGATGCAAGTTCTGGGGGCTCGGAGCCGACGGCACGGTCGGGGCCAACAAGAACGCCATCAAGATCATTGGTGAGAATACCGACATGTATGCGCAGGCCTATTTTTCCTATGATGCCAAAAAATCAGGGGGAATCACCATATCCCATCTCAGATTCTCGCCTGAGAGGATCCAGTCCCCCTACCTGTTGACCCAGTCCGACTTTGTTGCCTGTCATAATCCTGCATTCCTCACCCAGTATGACATCCTGGAAGGGATCAGGGAAGGAGGCTCCTTTTTGCTCAATTCACCATGGAGTCTCAAGGACATGGGGGCCAATATTCCCGATCACGTGAAAAGAACAATCGCCCAGAGAAAGCTGGACTTCTACAATATTGATGCGGTCAAGATCGCCGCCCAGGTGGGCCTGGGCGGACGCATAAACATGGTCATGCAGGCGGCGTTTTTTCACATCGCCAAGGTAATTCCTCCCCAGGAGGCATTCAAATACATCAAACAAGCGATCAAGAAGACATACGGAAAAAAAGGTGAGAAGATTGTCCAAATGAACATTCAGGCCGTGGACAAGGCCATAGACGCCCTGAAAAAAATCAAGGTGCCAAAGTCCTGGGCCACTGCCGGCCACGAGGCCTATCTCAAAGGGGACGAGCCTGGGTTTGTGAGCGAGGTGATGAGGCCCATGCTGGCCCAACAGGGGGACAAGCTCCCTGTAAGCGCCTTCAGCCCGGACGGCATATTTCCCACAGCCACAACCAGGTACGAAAAAAGAGGGATTGCCATCAACGTGCCCGAGTGGATCCCGGAAAACTGCATACAGTGCAACCAGTGCGCTTTTGTCTGTCCCCATGCCGTTATCCGGCCGGTCCTGGCACGGCAGGAAGACCTTAAGAAGGGACCGAAGGGTTTTGTCACTCTAAAAGCCATGGGCAAAGAGTTAAAGGCATTGCGGTTCCGTGTCCAGATCAGCCCCCTTGATTGCACTGGTTGCGGGAACTGCGCTGATATCTGTCCGGCCAAGAAACCGGCACTGGTCATGCGGCCGCTGGCCACCCAAACAGAGGCACAGGTTCCTAATCACGAATTCTCCACCGAACTTCCAATCATGGACGATGTCATGGATGCCACTTCGGTTAAGGGGAGCCAGTTCCGGCAGCCACTTTTCGAGTTCTCCGGCGCCTGCCCGGGCTGTGGCGAGACACCTTACATCAAGGTCATCACGCAGCTTTTCGGTGATCGCATGATGATCGCCAATGCCACGGGTTGTTCCTCCATCTACGGCGGATCTGCGCCCAGTTGTCCCTATACTGTCAACGAGGACGGCCATGGTCCTGCCTGGGCCAATTCCCTCTTCGAGGACAACGCGGAGTACGGCTTTGGAATGGAGTTGGGTGTGACTCAGAGACGAGAGAAGCTGGCGGATCTTATTCGCGAGGCCCTGGATGCCAAGCCCTCAAAAGAGCTCAAAAAGGCATTTGAGGTGTGGCTGGAAAATATGTATGACGGCGACAAATCCAAGGAGTATAGCCGCAACATAGAAGAACTCATCGAGCTTGAGATGCTCGATAAAGACGGTTCGGCCAATGCCTTGCTCTGTGAAATCCTTGATCGGAGTGACTACCTTGTCAAGAAATCGATTTGGGCCTTTGGCGGCGATGGCTGGGCCTATGACATAGGCTACGGCGGCTTGGATCATGTGATTGCCATGGGCCATGACGTCAATATTCTGGTCCTCGATACCGAGGTCTATTCCAATACCGGCGGTCAGTCTTCAAAAGCAACACCCACGGGAGCGGTGGCAAAGTTTGCGGCAGGAGGCAAACCGACGCGCAAGAAAGACCTGGGCAGAATGGCCATGACTTACGGTTATGTGTATGTGGCTTCTGTTGCGATGGGCGCCAGCAAAAATCAATTTATGAAGGCGCTTGTTGAGGCTGAAACCTACCAGGGACCCTCTCTGCTCATTGCGTACTCGCCATGTATCAACCACGGCATCAACATGGGCCGGAGCCAACACGAGGAAAAGCGGGCCGTGGAGGCTGGCTACTGGACCCTTTATCGATATGATCCCAGACGCAAAGAGGCCGGGGAGAATCCCTTTATCCTGGATTCCAAAGAGCCAAAAGGTGATTTTCAGGAATTTCTTATGGGCGAGGTGCGCTATTCCAGCCTGACAAGAACATTTCCGGAAAACGCAAAGGTGCTTTTCCAGCAGGCGGAAAAGGAGATGAGAGAAAGATATCAGGCTTACAAACAGATGGCCGGGCAGGAGGAAGACAAGAGCTGAAAGCTGAAGGCTCAAAGCTGAAAGGTGGAAGCCGGCAAGCTCAAAGGTCAAGGCCGCAGGTCCTCCGTATTTCTGGCGGGCTCAAGGATTCAAAATCTGATCTGACCAGACAGGCCGCTTGGGCGGATGACCCGGGCGGCCTGTTCTGGTCATTGGTCAATGACGTGATACCGGATGCCGGATGCAGTAGCATTGGAGTACTGGAGTACTGAAGTGATGGAGTAATGGGCATGGGAAGCTCCATGAAATAGAAAAATTATCACGATCTGTCTGTTTTCCGGTCGAATGACCATGATGTTTCGCCTACTCCAACACTCCAATACTCCGTGAACGGATACAAACAACTTTAGGCATTTTAGCTCATTTTAGGCATTTTAGGCATTTCGTCTACGCATGAAACACACCATCACCTTTGAACCGAACAATGTTTCAGTCACCGTTCCCAAGGGGAGCAACCTCCTGGACGCTGCCCTTGAGGCGGGCGTACATATCAATGCTTTGTGCGGCGGCCAGGGTGTTTGCGGCAAGTGCCGCGTGGTGATTGAAGAAGGCGAGGTTGACAGCGAAAAGACAGAGAATATTAGCGAGAAAAAATATGACCAGGGGTGGCGCCAGGCCTGTAGAACGTCTGTTCTTTCAGATTGCACGGTCCGGATTCCTGATGAATCAAGGGGCTTGCGGCGGCTTGTTACCCAGAAACTTGACATAGCCAAAGGGGAACGTAAAATCTCTGCCCTCGACACAAAGCTCCTGGCTGAAGGGTGGCATCTTGACCCCATAGCCATTAAGGTGCCTACCCGGCTTGCACCGCCCACATTGCAGGACAACGTAAGCGACCTGTCACGGTTCTCCGCGGGACTGAGACAGCAACATCAAATTGAAAACGTGTCAGCAGATATTCGGTGCCTGAAGACCATGCCAGATATCTTGCGGGCCAGTGATTGGCATGTCACAGCCACTCTGATGGCAGCGCCTGCTGCAAACAATCTCCTTTCCCCAGGAGACAAAACCTCCCCGCTAAACCTGGTGCGCATCCAGGGCGGTGATGCATCTGATGAGAATCTTGCCATTGGGTTGGATATCGGAACCACGACAATCTGCGCCGAGCTGATAGATCTTAAGAACGGAAGGGTCATGGCAGAACGCGCCGAATACAACGGGCAGGTCAAATACGGCGACGATGTCATTACCCGCATCGTGTATGCCCAACAACCCGAAGGGCGAAAAAAGCTGCAGTCCCTTGTTGTGTCTTCCATTAATCAGGTAATTGATGAGCTGTTAGAAGAAACCGGCAGCTCAGAAAAGAGCGTCTCATGCATTGCTGCGGCCGGCAACACCACGATGACGCACCTGCTCCTTGGCTTAGAGACGCGCTATATCAGGGAAGCGCCTTATGTTCCGGTGGCAAGTTCTCTTCCGGTCGTGTGGGCACGAGACATTGGCATTGACCTTCTGCCTGATTGTGTGCAGGTTTACAACTTTCCTTCGGTGGCAAGTTATGTGGGCGGCGACATTGTCTCCGGCATACTCGGTTCCGGTGTCTTTCAAAAAGAGGAACTGACACTCTATATGGATATCGGGACAAACGGCGAGATCGTTTTGGGAAACCGGGATTGGCTGGCCTGCGCAGCCTGTTCCATGGGCCCTGCCTTTGAAGGGGGTGGCATCAAACATGGCATGCGGGCAGATCAGGGAGCGATCGAGGGATTCAATATCAATCCCGTGACCCTGGAACCCATGATTGTCACAGTTGGCAGAAAAGGGCCCCAAGGCATTTGCGGGTCCGGCCTGATCAGCATCCTTTCTGAGCTGCTGAGCGCATGCGTGATCGACCGCCGGGGCAAGTTTATTCGCGACCTTGCCTCTGAGCGTATTCGCCCAGGACGATTCGGACACGAATACGTACTCGCATGGGCCAAAGACTCTGCCACGGGGCATGATATCGTCATCACGGAGGTCGATATCGAAAATCTGATGCGTGCCAAAGGGGCGCTTTTTGCCGGATGTCTGACCCTGCTCGAAAGCCTGAACCTCTCTCTTGACGACCTTGATCGGGTGATTATCGCGGGCGCCTTTGGCAGATATATCAACCTTGAAAAGGGAAAACTGATAGGCCTGTTTCCGGACTTACCTGTCAAGAAGTTCCATTTTATCGGAAACGGCTCCCTGCTGGGGGCGCGCCTGGTTTGCCTTTGCAAAGCTATGTTGCCGGAGGCCGAGCGGATTGCCAGGATGATGACTAATATAGAGCTGAGCGATAACGCCTCCTTCATGGACAAGTATATGGGGGCCCTGTTCCTTCCCCACACAGAGGCCCGCCTCTTTCCCAATGTGAGTGAGTATCTTGAGGCGAGCCTTCAAATGGTCAGCAGAGAAAGGAAGGCATCGTGACGATGACCATTGCCATGGCCGGCAAGGGCGGCACAGGCAAGACCACCATTGCAGGCCTTCTAATAAGGTTTCTCCTGAAAAACGATGTCAGGCCGATCCTGGCCGTGGACGCCGATGCAAATGCGAATCTGAACGAGGTCCTTGGCATAGAAGTGGAGACGACTCTTGGTGATGCCAGAGAAGCCCTTAAGGACGGCGTGCCAACCGGAATGACCAGGGATATCTACATGGAATACAGGCTTGAAAAGGCCCTGGTGGAAAGCGATGGGTATGATCTGGTGGTCATGGGACGTACCGAAGGCCCGGGTTGTTATTGTCATGCCAACACCCTGCTCTCGCGGCAAATGGACAGGCTCTGCGACAACTACCGCGTTGTGGTCATGGACAATGAGGCAGGCATGGAGCATATCAGTCGCCTGCTGGCCCGCCGCGCTGATATCTTGCTCATCGCATCTGACCCAAGCCAGCGAGGGATTCAGGCAGCCAGGCGAATTCGTGATCTTGCCAGGGATCTCAAGCTGCAAATCAAGAAAGAGCTCCTGGTCATAAACCGTGTGAACGGCCATTTGCCACCTGAGATCAAGGATGCGGCAGATGCGGCCGGGCTGAACCTGGCGGGCTGCGTGCCGGAGGACCCGTTGATCTCCCGATACGATACCGAAGGCCGCCCCACTGTTGAGTTGCCTGAGGATGCAGTGTCGGTTCAGGCGCTGAACGGGATTTTTGAGAAGATTCTGGAAGAGTGAGATAGAGTCACTAGGTGCAATGCCTAAAATGATCTAAAATGCCTAAATTGCCTAAAGTTGTTTGTCAATGACGAATGACTAATGACCATTTGCCAACATGCTTCGTGAACTATCCATAAAAAACTTTGCTATCATTGACGACCTTTCGATCAGCTTTGACGGAGGTCTCACCGTATTGACGGGAGAGACAGGCGCCGGAAAATCGATCATCATAAATGCCGTAAACCTTATCCTGGGGAGCCGTCCATCGCCTGAACTGATTCGAACCTCTGAAGAGACCGCCGAACTTGAAGCCCTCTTTGACATCCCCCCCGAAAGCCCGGCAACAAGGATCGCCGGACAGCTCGAGGTTGATCTCTCAGAGGGCCTTTTGGTCCGTCGTATGATTCAGAAAAGCGGCCGCCACAAGGTCTATATCAATGACCGGCTGGCCACCACCCAGACCCTTTCCAGCATTAGTGAGCACCTTGCAAGTATAGCCGGCCAACATGCCCATCAGAGTTTACTGAAACCGGAACACCACCTTCAAGTCCTTGATCAGTTCGGAGGCGTTTCTGAACTCCGTCACAAGGTGTCCGGTTGCTATCAGGAAATGCTCCCGTTGATCAGGAAGCTGGCCACCCTCAAGCGTGAAACAAACGAACAAGCCGAACATCGCGAGCTTCTTGAGTTTCAGTGTCGCTAGATCCAGCAGGCCCTAATAGTCCCCGGGGAAGACGAGCAACTTGAGCAGGAACGTGAACGCCTCAAGCATGCCGAGCGCCTGTATGAGACTGTGGGCAGGTGCGCGGACCTTCTTTACGGCGTGGAAGGCGCAGTCGTTGAACATGTGACTAAGATCGGAAGGGATCTCCAATCACTCAATCAGATAGACAAGACTCTGGCTCCACTGGCACAAAGGGTGGAGTCGGCCTCTTTCGAGTTGGAAGACATCTCCGATGAACTCCAGGCCTATCTCCAGGACATTGTCTTTGACAGTGAGCGTCTGGAGGCTGTGGAACAGCGTCTTGAAACACTCCGGAACCTGAAGCGAAAGTACGGAGGCTCCCTTGAGTCTGTTCTTGCCAGGGGCAAACAGGTTGAAGAGGAACTAGAGCGTGTGTCATCTTTGCCCGAACAGATTGCTGAAACGGAGAGAACACTTGCCGCACTCTACAAAAAACTCGCAACCTTTTGCCGCGAGCTGTCTTCCGAAAGACGGCAGGCGGCCGTTCGCCTTGAAAAGGCAGTGCAAGAAGAGGTACGTTCCCTGGGAATGGCTAAAACCCGTTTTGAGGTGCGGTTCAAGCCCGTGCCCGTTGATGAACATGCGGACCCGCACCTTGTTTTGGAAAACAGTGGCATAGAAGCCACGGGCGTAGATCGGGTTGGTTTTCTCATTGCTCCGAATGTGGGTGAGGAGCTTAGGCCCCTGGCCCAGATTGCATCGGGTGGCGAGCTTTCCCGCATCATTCTTGCCTTAAAGGCCATCCTGGCTACCAGGGAATCCGTAGAGACTCTCATCTTTGACGAGGTGGATGCAGGCATTGGCGGGGGTGTGGCCGAAATGGTGGGCGATAAATTAAGGCGCCTCGCCTCTTTTCATCAGGTTATATGCATCACACACCTGCCCCAGATCGCACGGTTCGGCAAACACCACTTCAAGATTGCAAAGGGGGTTTACGGAGGACGTACCAGGACTACCATCACGCCTTTGCATGGCGAGGCGCGGGTAAAGGAACTGGCTCGCATGCTGGCAGGGGTAAAGATCACGAAAAAGGCCCTGGATCATGCCGGTGAGATGCTGGCAGGGCGGGGGAATGGTTAAGCAGTGCTCCGTAATCCTTGACAAATCCAGGATTATCTATTACGAAAAAGCGTTTTTGTGTTCTCTAAGAAAACCAGTAACTTAAGGAGGTACACTAAATGTTGGTAAAAGGATGGATGACAATTGACGTCATCACAATTGATGAGGATACCTCCATGATGAAGGCCTCTATCATCATGAAGGAAAAAAAGATCCGCTCCTTGCCTGTGGTGAACAAGAAGGGCAAACTGACAGGGATTGTCAGTGACAGGGACCTAAGGGATGCGGCGCCCTCCAAGGCAACGACATTGGACGTGTACGAACTGAACTACCTGCTTTCTTCCATGAAGATCAAGGACATAATGACTAAGAACCTGGTCTTTGTAAGGCCTGATGAGACCGTGGAATTTGCTGCAATTCTGATGCTTGAAAACAAGATCTCTTCGCTGCCGGTCATCAATGACAAGGAAGTCCTGGTGGGAATTATAACGCAGACGGATATTTTCAAGGTACTGATCAATATTGCGGGAGTTTATACTGGGGGCATTCAGTTTGCTTTCAGTCTCGAGGATCGGCCCGGTTCAATCAAAGAAGTCGCTGATGTTATCCGTTCTCACGGCGCGCGTATTGTGAGTATTCTGTCCACGCGCGAGACCGCTGAAGAGCAACGACGCAATGTGTACATTCGCTGCAGCCCCCTGCCTGAGGACAGACTCAGGACCCTGGTTAAAGAACTGGAAGAGGAATTCGTCGTGCTGTATTCGTCCAAGGACTTGATGGAGGAGGTTGAAAAACGAAGAGTAAGGATTCCGTAACCGCTTCTCACATATCAGACTTAAAAAATTGGCCCGGATCAGTGATGTCGCCGGGCTTTTTTGTGTATTCGGTGGGAACCGTGCCTTCCTTGAAGCATTCAAAGATGGTCTCTTTTGATTCCGGAATGGCTAGAAGTCCCGTCTCGGCGTCTATCTTGGCAAAAACCACGCCGTCTGGCACCTGAAAGACCCTCACGGGCTTGTTTCGCAGGACGGCCTGCATGAATGCCAGCCAGATTGGGCTCGCAGCCCTGGAACCCGTTTCACTAATCCCCAGGGATTCTTCTTCATCAAATCCCACCCAAACACCGGTGACGTAGCGGGGCGTGTATCCAACAAACCATGCATCATAGAGGTTATTGGTCGTGCCGGTCTTTCCGGCAACGGGACGACCAAGGGCTTTTACGCGCCAACCCGTTCCGTTTTGAACTGCGCCCTGCAGCAGGTTCGTGACAACATAGGCCGTGCTCTTGTCAATGATCTTTTCGCTCTCGGGATAATTCTCCTCAAGAACGTTTCCATCACGATCAAGTATCTTTGTGACAAAACATGGTTTTGTGCGATATCCCTGATTGGCGAAAACACCGTAAGCCCGAAGCAACTCAAGCAGTGATACGCCGGAAGACCCAAGGGATATGGAAAGGTCGCGACTCAGGCTCGACTCGATGCCCAGTTTTTTCGCATACTCGATTACATAATCGACTCCGATATCCTTCAGTATCTTCACAGTGACGACATTTCGAGATTTGGCAAGGGCTGTTCGGAAAAGCGTGGGACCGTGAAACTTCTCCCCGTAATTCCTCGGCTTCCACGTGAAGTCCCTTTCGGTATCTTCAAACACAAGAGCTGAGTCTATAATGATGGTGGCAGGCGTGTAGCCCTTATCCAGGGCAGCGGCATAGATAATAGGCTTGAAGGCAGAACCGGGTTGACGCCTGGACTGGACTGCCCTGTTAAACTGGCTTACCCTGAAGTCTCGTCCCCCGACCATAGCTTTGACATAGCCGGTTTCCGCCTCTGCGCACATGAGCGCGCCTTCGACACGAGGAGTCTGTTCTAATGCCAGGTCCCAAAACCCGGTCTCCTCTTGCTCGCCCTTCACCTGCACTGAGATCACATCCCCCACCTTCAGAACATCACTGACCTTCTTCACACTCACGCTATAGTAGGGAACTTCCTGGTCAGGTTTCCTTGCCCACTTCATGTCACCGAGTTGAAGTCGTCCCAGTTCGTTTCCTGTTCGAACAGTGGCCATTTCCTCATCATCATTTACGGCCAATACGACTCCCTCAATGACTTTGTGTCGCTCAAGCGGCTCCCTTTCAATGGTTCTGTGAATCTGCTGAGAAAAGGCTTCAATCTCCTCTGGTTCGAGGTGCTTAAGGGGGCCTCGATATCCCTGCCTTTTATCCAGGGCGCCAAGTCCATCGCTAAGAGCGGTTCGAGCGGTTTTTTGCATCTCGATATTGACTGCCCCATAGATCTTCAGACCCTCCTTATACAGGACATCCTTCCCGTATTTTTCCTCCACGTACTGCCGAATGTATTCCGTATAACAAGGGACTTCCTCAATGTACCAGTTGCGTCTCCGCTTGATGTCGAGCTTTGTGCTAATGGATTCCGTGGCCTGAAGATTCGTGATGTGGCCTTCCGTGATCATCCTGTTCAACACATAAATCTGCCGCTGTTTGGCCTGTTCAGGATGAATGAACGGGGAATAACGGCTGGGGGCCTGGGGAAGACCGGCGAGCAAAGCACATTCGGCCAGATTGAGTTCAAACACCGACTTCCCGAAGTAGTTCTCTGCTGCAGCCCCGACTCCATGGGCGCCATGTCCCAGGTATATCTGGTTCAGATAGAGGAACAGGATTTCTTCCTTGGTGAAGGCCTTATCGATTCGATAGGCAAGGATAGCCTCTCGTATCTTGCGGGAGTAACTCTTCTCTGTCGAGAGGAAGAAAGATTTGGCCACCTGCTGGGTGATGGTGCTTCCCCCTTGAATTATTGTGCCTGCTTCGATGTTTTTCAGAAATGCCCGAACCACACTGAAAAAGTCAATGCCTTCATGCTTATAAAACCGTGCGTCTTCGGCGGAGACAAAGGCGTCTATGAGCATCTTGGACATCTTGGACAGCGGGATTATGATCCTGCGTTCTTTATAAAATTCTGCGACTTTCCGATTATCATCCGAGTAGACCGTCGTAATAATCGGAGGACGGTAATCCTTTAAAGAAGATATCTGAGGAAGATCTCTTGTGAAGTAGAAATACGCCGCACCTGCAAAGAGTCCCGCAAGAACAGAAACCAAGAGCACGGTTCCGTAGAAAAAATATAGCAACCTTCGCAGAGTGCCCTTTTTGCCTGGCTTGGCCTTTGCTGGTTTCATCGGAATTTGATCTCTCCTCTTGATGTCATTGCGAGCGTAACGAAATCATGATAATTGGTTTCTAACAAAAAAGGCGCTGACAAGCAAGATTGATTGTGCCTTCTGGATTTCGGAACAGAATCGATCGGTGATTTAATAACTTGACACATATTGCTGATTCCGACTAATAAACTTGACGGCTTCGCAAAAAGTCCATCTGTCCGCCTCCGGCGGATTGCTGTGCCGTCCCCTTGATGACTTCTTGCGAATATATTAGGGTTGTCCCATGATTACACTGAATTTTGAGAAATGCGGCGGTTTGATTCCCACTATTGTCCAGGACTTTGACACCGGCGACGTCCTCATGCTCGCCTTTATGAATGAGGAGGCGTGGCAAGAAACCATGAAGACCGGAATAGCCACTTATTGGAGCCGGACCCGTCAGGAACTCTGGGTCAAGGGCAAGACTTCCGGGCACGTCCAGTTGGTCAAAGAGATTCGTATAGACTGCGATGATGATACGGTTCTCTTGAAGGTGGATCAAATCGGCGGAGCCGCCTGTCATACGGGATATCGGAGCTGCTTTTTCAAGAAGGTTGAGGACGGGT
>DAOUWN010000085.1 GCA_030667105.1 Deltaproteobacteria bacterium | reverse complement strand
TCGGAAGGAGAGGCACGGGCCGAGATCTCCGACGATCTCATGGGCAAATCCATGGAGAACAGGCCTGTTGAGCCCCACTCAATTGTCCATGGATTCATTTTCTTTCCCGGCGAGGCCCAGGGAGCAAAAGAGTTGAGACTCCAACTGCGCGTGGTAGAGACAGGGGACATCTACACGCTTCGACTTGCCCTCTAGAGAACAGACCTATCCCCTTTGTGGGGTTGACATGGATCGCCTCATGATTATTGTATGAACTTAGGCTCAAGACTTGTAAGCTTTTACTTTTCAAGGAGGTTTTATAATGGCTCGTATAACCGTCGAAGATTGCTTGAGGCGGGGTCACAACCGCTTCATGCTGGTTCATGCTGCTGCCAAGCGCGTTCGGCAAATGCGCGAAGGCGCGCAATATTTGGTACACTCGCCCAAAAACGAAGATGTCGTCATCTCTCTGCGTGAAATCGCCGCAGGAAAGGTTCGCGTTGAACTGGAAGAGACACAAGGTGAAGAGGAGACATAAGAGGGCTTGATGTGTCTCGCTCCAGGGACAGGGCCATGCGGCGGGCTGTTGGCCAGGCTATACATCACTACGATATGATAGCTGACGGGGACCGGATTGCTGTGGGTCTATCCGGCGGAAAAGATAGCTTTACGCTTTTGTGGGTTCTCCAGGAGCGGTTGTCCCGCATTCCTATCCATTATTCATTTATCGCTGTCCACATAGATCTGGGCTTTGAAGGAAGTCCAGCCTGCCTTATTGAGGATTACTGCAAGAAAATGGGCTATCCCTTGCGGGTTGAGTATACCGACTATGGAAGACAAGGACACAGCGAGGAAAATCGCGAAAACCCTTGCTTTCTCTGCGCCCGTCTTCGAAGAAAAAGACTCTTTGAACTTGCCGACCAGCTTGGTTGTAACAAACTGGCCCTCGGTCACAATATGGATGACATCATAGAAACCATGTTTTTGAACATTTGCTACGGCGGACAGATAAGCACCATGATTCCGTACCAGTCCTTCTTTAAAGGAAAACTGGCGGTGATCAGGCCGCTGGCTCACTTGGATGAGCAGGCGATCAGTCGGTTCGCAGAGGATCACCGGCTTCCCGAGTTTCCCAATCCGTGTCCTACGGCAAAGACATCAAAGCGCCTGGAGATCAAGAATATGCTCGGCCGATTGTACCTGACGAACAACAAGATAAAAGGAAACATCTTTCGATCCATGAGTCACATCAAGCCCGACTATCTTCTGAAGCCTGCGTCTCGCGCCGAGTCTCAGGAGCAAGGCCCAGACTAGCACCCGTCAACGGCCCTCCTCACGTTTTTTCCATCAGAGTCCACCAAGGCCAGTGCTTGCGGCATGCTTGCAATATTGTTTCGGTTCTGTTCCCTTCTTAAACACAGCGGTGACTGCATTTGGGCAGTCTTCGGAGGCAAGAAGGCCGGATTCAGCATCCATACGAACCCTTACCACGCCTTCAGGCAAGTCAAAATCATGATACGGCCGCCCTTTGAGAACTTGTTCCATGAAATGAATCCATATTGGCAGGGCGGCTCTAGCCCCTGTTTCCTTGTCTCCCAGGGTGGTGTGATGGTCCAGACCCACCCAGACTCCCGTTGCGATAGTGGGAGAAAACCCTATAAAGAGCGCATCCTTGTAACAATCCGTGGTGCCGGTCTTGCCGCCCAATGGCCGTCCAATACGCTTGGCCGCTTTGCCAGTTCCTTCCTCTACCACGGCCCTTAACATATCCGATGTGACGGCTGCGGTCTCGGGGCTGACGGCAGGTCGCATCTGCGGCTTTTCCCTCCACAGGGATCGTCCCTCCCTGTCCAGGATCTCAACAATTCCAAAGGGTCGGGTCCAGACTCCCCCATTTGGAAACACGGCGTAGGCGGCGGTCAAATCAAGGAGTGTCACCTCTGAGGTTCCAAGGACCAGCGAGAGGTTCGGATCGAGGGGGGGGGCTATTCCCATTCTGTGAGCAAATTGCACAGCAGTCGTTGGTCCGAGTTTGTTAAGGAGTTTCACTGCCGGAATATTCTTGGACAAAGCCAAGGCTTTCCGAAGGGTTATTTCACCCATGTATTTCCCAGAAAAATTTCTTGGCGTCCAATCCTGACCTTCTCTGGCTCCCTTAAACACCACCGGCCCATCCCAGAGCATCTCGTTTTGGCCAAAACCCTTTTCAACGGCAAGGGCATAAACCAGTGGCTTGAATGCAGAACCCGCCTGTCTTCTGGCCATGGTGGCGCGGTTGAAGCGATTCTCCCTGAAGCTGCGGCCTCCGACCATGGCAAGAATCGCCCCACGGCTTACGTCCAGACAGATGAGGCCCGCCTGTGGGCAGCGCCCATCGAGTAAACCACGTTTTTCCATGCGGGCCGAAAGTCGCTCCAGTCCCAGGCTTACAGCTTTTTCTGCAGCCTTCTGCATAGCGTAATTGAGGGTCGTGTATACCGTGAGCCCTGTCCGACGCAATGCTGCCTCGCCCAGCTCTTTTTCCAGAAAACCCGTCACGAAGGCCACAAAATAAGGGGCCTTGAGCAAATTGGCTTCTCGGTCAGCCAGCTTAAGAGGTGACGCGCTGGCTGCCTTGAGCTGTTCTGCCGTGATGAGGCCGTTCCGAGCCATTTGCTGCAGTACCACGGCCCGCCGTTTGAGAGCGAGGGACTGATTGGTCAGAGGTGAGTAACGGGTGGGTGATTTGGGCATGCTTGCAATCAATGCGCATTCAGCAAGCGTCAACTCCCGCAACGATTTTCCGAAAAAGACCTGCGATGCGGCTTCAACACCATAGGCCCCGCTCCCAAAATAGACCTGATTCAAATAAAGTTCCAGAATTTCGTTTTTGGTATAACGGCGCTCAATCTGAAAAGCCAGAAAGGCCTCTTTGAGCTTTCGCATGATGGTTTTTCGCGGGGTGAGAAAGAGGGTTTTGGCGAGCTGCTGGGTAATAGTGCTGGCGCCTTCCACATAGTCTCCGGCCCTGATATTCTTGATGAGGGCACGGAGGACGCCTCTTAAATCGAAGCCGGGATGGTCATAAAATTGGCGGTCTTCTGTGGCAATAACCGCCTGTTTAAGATAATCCGGTATCACGCGGAGCGATACGGGGTCACGCTTTTCGATGAAACGTTCGGCCAGCAACTCCTTGTCGGCTGAATAGATGCGAGTGATAGCCGCTGGCTTAAAACTCCCCAGGCTTTGAATTTGGGGCAAATCCCGTGTGAGGGCGAAAAAAAAGCCCACGGAGGCCCCGGTTATTACCGTTGCTCCCAGCCCAAGGATGATAAAGACGATATGACGGAATTTCATATTCGCAACATCTCAAAAAGTCCGGGTGCTACTCCGGGCGAGGGGGCCTTTTTTCAAAGGCGATATCAACCATGCCCAGGAAGCGTGGCCGGATATTTTGTGATTGGCCAAGCGCGTGCCAAGCTCATAAGGACATTTGGGGCAATCACAATATCCGGCCACTGCGAGAGTCCGAAATAATGACAAAGATCTCGCCTTTGAAAAAAGGCCCCCTCGCCCTAGGTTATTGAGAACCTACTCATATCCTTGACAACCATACAATATTTATAATATTTTTTTCAACTGTTGATATTATGATGCGCAGAAGAGGAGGTCAGACAGAATGAAGGCAATGGTCTTGAATAAGATCTGTAGCCTCAAGGAGAACAGGAGCCCACTGGCGCTCGTAGACCTGCCGGATCCGGTTCCGCAAGGCAAGGAAGTCCTGGTACGAGTCTCAGTCTGCGGGGTGTGTCATACGGAGCTGGATGAGATTGAAGGCCGGACGTCCCCGCCGCGCTTTCCAGTTGTTCTGGGCCATCAGGTTATTGGCACAGTGGATAAGACCGGCGCCAAAGCAAGCAAGTTCAAGATTGGAGACAGGGTGGGGATTGGCTGGATTTATTCAGCCTGCGGAACATGCAAGTTCTGCCTGCAAGGCAATGAGAACCTATGCGAAAATTTCAAGGCGACCGGCAGGGATGCCAACGGTGGATATGCACAGTGCATGACCGTTTTGGAGGATTTCGCCTACAAGATCCCGGACGTATTCTCTGATTCGGAAGCGGCCCCCCTCCTGTGTGCAGGGGCGATTGGCTACCGGTCTCTGAGATTGACCGGTATCAAAGATGGACAGAGCCTTGGGCTTACCGGATTTGGGGCTTCGGCTCACCTTGTGCTTAAAATGGCAAGCCACAGGTATCCGAGCTCCAAGGTCTTCGTTTTTGCCAGAAGTGAAAAGGAAAGGGATTTTGCCAAGGAACTCGGCGCCGCCTGGTCGGGTGATACGGCAGACGTCCCTCCAGAAAAACTAGATTGTGTGATTGACACTACACCAGCGTGGAAACCGATTGTCGAAGCCTTGAAAAATTTGAAAAGCGGGGGTAGATTGGTCATAAATGCGATTCGTAAAGAAGAGCGGGACAAGGAGTATCTTTTGAAGATGGATTACCCTGCTCATCTCTGGCTTGAGAAGGAGATAAAGAGTGTAGCCAATGTGGCCAGGAGAGATGTCAGCGAATTCTTGGAATTGGCGGCAGAAATTCCAATCAAACCTGAGGTTCAGGAATTTGCGCTTGAAGATGCAAACAAGGCGTTGCTGGAGCTCAGAGAGAGAAAAATCCGGGGAGCGAAGGTTCTGAGAATTAATTGAACTCGAGAAAAGAGTATGCCTGCAACAGAGTGATACATCGGCAGGAGGGCGCTTGTGCCTAAGATAAGAGAGTCAGCGTATTTGCTGGCGGCTGCAGTGTTCATAACGTTAGTGATGGCAGGTTGTGCATCTGTTCGTCCCGCCAATTTGCCGGAATTGAGGCCAACAGAAGACAGAGTGGAAGGCGCCCGGAACGGTTGGTGGAATGTTCGCTTTCTCGTGAAATGGCCCCAGGATGCGGAGCCATCCTGGCACGTGGACCTGTTGCTGGCTCACAAGGTCATATCGCCCGTATTGTATCAGCACAAAGATAGTATCATTCTCTGGCGATTTCACCGAAGGGCAATCCGAGACCAGTCAGGACATCAGTTCAGTTTTATTTTCTATTCTTCTGCCGAGACGGCAAACCGAATTTACGATTCAATCAAGTCTGATGTATGCTTGAAAGAGATGAAAAGCGCTGGTGTGATCATCGAAGATAGATACGATAACACAGACTGGATTAGTAAGGCCGATATCGAAGATACTTGTGATCCGAAGTGGTCATCACCGATCAGGAAATCATGGCCTTATTTTATCATGGGCGTAAGTCAAATGTGGCTGAATCTGATCACGGACATTTCAGATCAGCAGACTTCCAGTGGGAAAAGGCCTCAATTTCTCAGAGGAATTCTGGCCTTTTATGGCGAAGTAAATGAGTCTGTTGAAAAGTTATGGCAGAAAGAGGGCGGGCCTGCCTTGCTACACCACCTAAATGCCATCTTTGGATATGAAGAGGTTATCATTTATGAAAAGCGCCTAATGACATTTTGAGATTGGGCGTGATTGACATTGAACAGGGGAGCACGGGCCTGAGGTTAATGACCGTATTTGATCGACAAGAGGATAAGAGCATTCGCCAATGGTGCAAATGGTCATGGGATCCCATTACCGGTTGTGAGCGCGATTGCAGGTATTGTCATGGCATAGAAAAGGCACGGAAGCTATACTCGCGTACCCGTGAGGAGAGCTACATTTCCTTTAAACCCCACTTATGGCCTGACAGATTTGATGCGCCGCACAACACGCCGATCCCGGAAAGCAACGTTTCGGGAAACAGGAACGTATTTCTGGGCACCATGGGGGACATGTTTGGTGATTGGGTGGAAAAAGAGCATATCGAAGCTGTTTTGGATATAGTGAGGGATACGCCACAATGGAACTATATCTTGCAGACCAAGAATCCAAGACGATATTTGGAGTTTGAATTCCCTCTTAACTGTTGGGTTGGGGTTAAAGTTGATAAACAGAAAGAGGTCAAACCAGCACTGGAATGTTTTTCTCGCATTGAGACGTCAGTTAGATTTCTATCGTGTGACCCATTGCTTGAATGGTTGCTTTTTCCAACACTTGAGTGTTTTGACTGGATAATGATAGGCCCAAGGCCAAAGACAAAAAACAAACCAATTTTTAATCCGCCCAAGATCTGGATTTCAAGTCTGGTAAAGCAAGCACGGACATCTGGCTGCAAGGTATTTGTGAAACATTTCAAAGACCCGGGTTACAAAGAGTATCCAGGCAGCGACGGGTTTTAGGGTTCGCGAAGAAGGGAGAGTTGAAATGGGAAAAAAAGGAGATAAGGGGATACAGACATTTCTAGGACCGCAAACCACACTGGAAGGGACTCTGACATTCAATGGAACTGTACGACTAGACGGGCATTTCACCGGCAATATTGAAAGCGAAGGAGGCACGATGATCGTGGGGGAAAAGGCGGTGATCAATGCCAACATTTCTGTCCACACTGCGATTGTGAGCGGGGAAGTAAGGGGCAATATCCGAGCCTCAGATCGGATTGAATTGCATCCGCCAGCCCGAGTTTTTGGCGACCTCGGCGCCCCCGTGGTGCTTATCGATGAAGGTGTGGTTTTTGATGGCAAATGCACTTCGGCGCCAGCAAGTGGTGCCGGCTGAACATCAAGTGGAGTTCACCACCTGCCGGGCAGGCATTGGCTTGGCTACCCCAACAGCCACGCAGTCACTGGGTTTCAATGGCGCCTTTTCATGGGTATACTTCTTGCAACTCCTAATTGTTTTTGGGGCGCACATCAACCATAATGCACGGCAACGTCAAAGTAGAATGTAACTTTGCCAAATAGATGTATTTTCAAGACGATTAAATCCGTGCGGATTTCCGGTTTATCCGGGTTGGGAGGGGGTTGACATGAAACACGCAAGAATCAGGGATGCAATATTCATACTCCCATTCGCACTACTGACACTGTCGCCTGTCACTGTTCGATCTGCCCACGCTGACACACGATATATAACGGATATGCTTATACTTTCTGTACGTGAAGGTCCTGGAAGCGAGTATAATGTGATAAGAACGCTTCAGTCGGACGCCCCTGTCGAAGTCCTTGAAGAAAACGAAGCTTACCTCCGGGTGCGAACAGAAGAGGGCGAAGAGGGGTGGGTGGCTAAGCAGTACATAAGTTCCAACACACCTAAGCCCGTAATCATAGCAGGTTTGAGAAAAGAGGTAGGCCAGTTGGAATCAAGGGTTGAGGAACTCGAAAAAGGCCGGACTTTGCTGCTGGAAAAACTCAAGGGCACCAGGGAGAGCACGAGCAAGAGCAGGGAAGAGGCCTTGAGCGCCAAAAATGAGATCAAACAGCTTACTGAGAAGTATGACAAGTTGGTCAGTCAATCAAAAAACGTGGTTGAGTTGGTAGCGGAACGCGATAGAGTTAAAACGGCAAACGACGGTTTGCGGACGGCAAACGACAAGTTGAAAGCAGCGATAGAAGACCTAAAGCAGGATAATGACCGTCTCATGCGCAGACAAATACTAGAGTGGTTTCTCGCTGGGGGCGGTGTGTTTTTCGTTGGACTGATCGTAGGCAAGCTATCAAGGAAGAAGAAGTACTACTAGTACCCCGTCTCATAAATTCTGCATCTTGAAATGGCAAAATGAAATAACGCACAAGTACATACATTTCATCCATCTGTCAGAGACGGGGAAACTCGTGCTGTCTTCAAGCCGTCAGGCGCAAATTGGAATATCGAAATTCGAAACAAATTCGAATGACC
>DAOUWN010000131.1 GCA_030667105.1 Deltaproteobacteria bacterium | reverse complement strand
TCTTATGTTCGAATCACTCAGGCACATCTCTGAAGGCTTTGGGTTTCATGTAAGGGGAATTCGGTTTGCCTTTCGGAATCTCTCCTTTCTGGGTCTTTGTACGTTCCCTTTTCTCATGACTTTGACCCTGTATATCCTGGGCTTCTACATCTTTACACTATATGCTGACGATCTGTTGAACCTCGCCTGGCATATTGAAGCGGGCGAGCAGTCCAAGTATATCGGGTGGCTTTACTGGGCCTATATGCATATCGTCAAGTTTTTTCTTTACCTTCTCGTCCTGGTTCTCATGTTTTACACCTTCATCATATTCTCTAACATCCTGGCCTCGCCGGTTTACGACCATATTAGTGCGAAGTACGAGCAGGCCTGCTGCCAACATGTCCGTGAAGGACAAGCGCCATCTTCTTCAAGGGGAATGTTCACAATAGTGAAAGAAGAACTCAAAAAAGCTGTGCTGATGCTGGTCATCCCCTTGCCTCTTTTATTCATCCCCGTAATTGGCGCTTTTTTAGGCTTTGTCGTTGCCGCGGTTTTTATTGCATGGGATTATGTGGATTTTTCCCTTTCAAGAGACTATCCTCTCCTGAAAGACCGGATAAGGGCCCTGTGGCGCCATAAGTTTTTCTTGCTTGGGTTTGGGTGTCCCCTTCTAATCCCTTTGCTGGGGCTGATGATCCTTCCATTTGCGATTCTGAGTGGAACAAAACTCTATTTTGATAAGATGAAAGGGGGAACCAGTGGTTCCGGAATTCCGATTGATTGAAACCTTATCTGATCTAAAGTCCCTCAGCAAACAACTGGCCAGAGAAGAGGTTTTGGCCGTCGATATTGAGGCAGATTCATTACATCACTATTTTCCAAAGGTATGCCTTGTCCAGATATCTACGGATCATTACACCTTTGTGATCGACCCCCTTGCGATACAAACCATGGATGTCTTGCAACCTCTCTTTACCACGGACAGAATCAAGAAAATATTCCACGGCGCTGATTACGATCTACGTTCCATTTTCCGCGATTTTGCCATCAAAGCAAACAATGTGTTTGACACCATGGTGGCCTCGCAATTCATAGGAGAAAAGGAGGTGGGCCTTGCCGCTGTACTCAAAAAGCGTTTTGGTATCCATTTGATCAAGAAGTATCAAAGGGCCAACTGGTCAAAGAGACCTCTGAGCCAAGATATGCTTCTCTATGCAGCCCATGACACAGCGCACCTCATTACGCTTTATCGCGAATTAGAACTGCAACTAAAATCCAAAGGAAGGCTAAGTTGGGTGATAGAAGAAGGTAAACTTCTCTCACTTCAATGTGCCATGGGTGTCAAGGCTAACTCGGCTTTCCGGCCGGCCAATGGACAAACTTGTTCTTCCTCACCTCGCCAGTTGAGGGAAACGCCCCTGTTTAAGCGGTTCAAAGGAGCAGGCAAGATGACGCAGAGGGATCTGGCCATCCTTGAAGGACTGCTAGTCTTCCGTGAAGGCAAGGCCATGCAACAAGACAGACCGCCCTTCAAACTATTTGGGAATCAAGTGATAAATGAACTGGTCAAGACAAGACCCACTGAGTATTCAGCCTTAATGAAGACACCTCGGCTCCCGGCCGATTTTATGAGACGCTATGCAAAAGGCGTGTTAGGGGCCATCAAGAGTGGTCTTGCAATGTCTGAGGACTGCTTGCCATCCTATCCCAGAACCCCACGTCCCCCTCGCAATCCAGAAAAACAAGCCCGCTTAAAGCGCCTGAAAAACTGGCGCGACAAAAAGGCAAGAGAACTCGAAATGGAATCCGGTCTGGTTTGCAACAATCTGTTGCTTGATGCCCTCGCGGAAGGCAACCCAAAGGACACAGATGGCCTGAAGGCAATACCTGGCATGAAAATATGGCAAAGGGAGACATTGGGACAAGAGATCGTCCAGGTGCTCCGCGGTGCCACGCAGAGTTGACACAGCCTACTGGTATTGTTAACATACGACATGCCTGTTTTCGAATATACAGCCCTTGACACGTCCGGTAAAAGCTCGAACGGCATCATAGATGCCGACAGCCCAGTGGCCGCTCGCCAGAAGCTCAGAGGCTCGGGAATGTTTCCTGTGGAGGTGAAAGAGTCTGCCTCAGTTTCTGCGCCCACGGGTCTTTCCTCCGGTCCGGTTTCAGTCTCGAGACTCTTCAAAAGGGTGAAACCCGGGGAAGTCTCTGTCATGACGAGACAACTTTCCATACTCTTGGCGGCCGGCGTTCCTCTGGTGGGAGCCCTGGATGCCTTATTATCCCAGATTGTAAACCCGTTGCTGAAAAAAAACCTGGCCCAAATCAAGGAATCCGTCAACGAAGGAAACAGCCTTGCATTTGCTATCTCTCAACATCCCAAACTATTTTCAAACATCTATGTGAATATGGTCCGGGCCGGGGAGGCTTCTGGGTCACTTGACGTGGTGCTGGCTCGCCTGGCAGAATATGGCGAACGTCAAGAGACACTGAGGGGGCGTTTCAAGGCAGCTTTGGCTTACCCCGTCTTTATGTGTCTTATCGGAAGCCTTGTCCTGTTTTTTCTGATTACCTTTATTGTGCCGAATATCACTCAAGTGTTCAGCGAGATGCATCACACCCTGCCGCTGCCCACCGTAGCGCTGATCTGCCTTAGCTCCTTTCTCAAGTCGTTCTGGTGGGCTGTCGTGTTGGCCGGGGTGGGCGCTGTTATTGCGGTCAAACAGCTCATTAAGACATCAAGGGGTCGATATGTTCGGGACAAGATCAAGCTCAAGATTCCTGTTCTTGGAAACGTCAACCAAAAGATCGCTCTGGCCCGATTTGCCCGGACCCTTGGGACATTGCTCGAAAGCGGCGTTCCTCTTCTTACTGCCCTTGATATCGTCAGAAACATAGTCAATAACATATTGATTGCTGAAGACATCGATAACGCTACCGAAGAAATTGAGTCAGGAAAGAGCCTGGCTATGCCCCTCAGACGAAGCCAGTGGTTTCCTCCTATTGCCGTACAGATGATATCAGTGGGCGAGCAGAGTGGGGAACTGGAGGCGATGCTGCAAAAAATAGCCGACACATATGAAAAAGATGTGGAATCTCAAATCATGGCTATGACTTCCCTGCTGGAACCTGTCATGATCCTGACAATGGGACTCGTAGTCGGGTTTATCGTGATTTCCATACTGCTTCCGATTTTTGAAATGAACCAGATGATAAGATAGCTGCTTCCCTTTGTGAAGCTATCTTATATAACGTGGCTACGCCACTTTGACGGACTCGCAAGAAGTCCGCAAACAGACGGCATGGTAATCCGCCCAGGCGGACCACTTTAGCCAGAAAAGGAGCTGGTAATGCTATGAAAAAAGTAAGTTCGTTCTTTAGAGCGGCAAAGCCGCGATTTATGAAATTTTGGACAAAGCGTCCAAAATTTCATCCAGGTTTTACGCTGATCGAGCTCATGGTGGTCATCGTAATCCTGGGTATTCTGGCGGGCCTCATCATCCCGAGGATCATGGGAAGGCCTGAAGAAGCCAGACGCATGAAGGCGCGAGTCCAGATCGAAAGCATCGAAACAGCGCTCAAGCTATACAAGCTTGACAATGGATCTTATCCTACCACCGAGCAAGGTCTTCACGCCCTGGTGGAAGGTCCCGAGGTCGGTGAACTTGCCAAGCACTGGCGCAAGGGAGGTTACCTGGAAAAGGGCAAGGTGCCGAAGGACCCCTGGGGTAACGAGTTCGTGTATCTCTCACCCGGTGTCAACAGCGACTTTGACCTTATCTCATACGCCAAAGACGGACAACCAGGCGGTGAGGAGGAAAATGCGGATATTAACAACTGGGAACTGGAGGAATAGTCTCCGTCTAATGGAATTCTATTCCAATGGAGCCCTTCGCCGCATGCTCCGCAACACCAGAGCCTACACACTCATTGAACTGACTGTAGTTGTCTTTCTGATTGGCATTATGCTTGCGCTGACCATGCCGCGAGTTCAGGATTCTTTTTTGTCCGATGATCTAAAAACAGCCACCCGGCGGTTGATCGGAAAAGTACGAGAATACAGGGTCCAGGCAGTTCAAGAACAAATGGACTACCAGCTTCACTTCGATATAGAATCGAACCAATATTGGTGGGAAGCACTGAGTCCAAAGGAAGACTCAACAATAGAGAAAAAGGAGCAAGGCAGGCAGAAGGTATTCACTCTCCCCGGCAACATACGTATCCTCGATGTTCAACTCCAGGGCTCAGGCAAGCAAAGTATGGGCAATGTGCTTGTCCGCTTTACTAAAAAGGGATACATAGAACCTGCTGTGATACATATTGGAACGAAGGCCGACAATGCGCATACTATCGTGTTGAGCCCATTCCTCAGCGCCGTAAAGACATATGACGAGTATATAGACATAGATGGCATGGAATCAGGTTCGTTTTCCTCGCAATTGTAATCATCATGGAATAGTTGATGGAGACTAAGAGATTACAGTCCAACAAACCTCCCGGTTTTACACTCCTGGAAGTCATGATTGCCGTGGCTATTATTGCCATAGCCCTAGTGGCGGCAATTGGTTCGCAATCGCAAAGTGTTTCCCTGGCTAGTGAGGCAAAATTTGCCACAACAGCGGCTTTTCTGGCTCAAAGTAAAATGGCCGACATTGAGGCTAAAGATTCGGATGACTTGTTTTCTGATGCAGGTGATTTTGGGGAAAATTTTCCAGGTTATCGGTGGGAATCTGTGGTTAGTGACGCCACATTGGCAAAATTTCCGGAAGCCTCCCGGCATTTAAAAAAAATAGTCTTGACCGTGGGCCGAGGTGACAATGATAGATACAAGTACCGTTTGGAGTATTATCGACTTGTTCGGCCAAAAGATTGATGAATCATTCAAATTCCATGCATATGACCTTACGAGGCGGCTTTACCCTCCTGGAGGTTTTGATTTCCATTTTTATACTTGTCACAGTCCTTTCAACAGTGTTTGCCTCCTATTCAGGGACATTTCGCATTATAGGAGAAACCGAATCTCAGGCCGAGGTTTACCAGATGGCTCGGATTGCCTTTGAAAGAATGAGTGAGGACCTTCAATCGGTCTATGCCTATACTCCTGGAACCGAAAAAGATAGTGAATCCTCGGATCCGGAATCGCCTAAGTTCGTGGGAGAATCTACTGAGATGAAGTTTACGGCAAAGGCACACCTCAGTTTTGGCAAGGAGAAAGAATCCGGGCAGTTGGCAGTCATCACATACAGCGGGGAACAAAACCTGGCCGACGATAAACCTTTTCCTCTTAGACGAAAGGACGTATTACATACCGACAGTATCTATGGTCGGGTATATGGAGAAGAACCCATCGAGCCTCCTGCTTATCCCGTTTGCAACAACTTGGTCTCTGTAGACTTCAAGTATTACAACGATGAGGGGGAGGAGTACGACAGTTGGGACTCGTCATCCGAAGAAGGTGCGTTTCCGAAAAAGGTCTCTGTTTCCCTTGAGTTTGTGAACCCTTCAGATCCAGAAACCCCGTTCAAGTTTTCTACATCCATAGCACTCCAGGTGCAAGTCAAACAAAAGGATAGCGACCCTTGGTAATGGTTTTGCGAAATAATCGTGGCATAGCGCTTATTTTGACTATCTTGGTTGTAAGCTTGATTGTTGCCTTTACTATTCAATTCAACAGAACCATGCGCACTCATGTTATGTCATCGGCTGCCAATGAAAACGAACTAAAAGCCTTGTATACAGCAAAATCGGGGATATCCTGTGCTTTGGCTATATTAATGGAGGACGATTCCCCAGAGGTAACTACGCTTTTCGAGCTAAAACTAAATCAAGAAGGGACAGAAATAGAGGAGATATGTGACGAATTGGAAGAGCTATCCCCCTGTTCACTGGGCAAATTCAAACTATTGGAGAACTGTGAATTTGAAATTATCGATGAGTGCGGCAAGATACAACTGAATAGTCTTCCTGAGATGGAAGCTAAACTAGGGAAAACTCAAGTGGAATCGCTGCTGAAAAGATATCTGGGTGAATTTGGGCTTAAGTCAATTTATTATGAAGATACATCGCCTCCATGGTATACCATACTTAACTGGATTGATACCGATGTCGATAACCGTACTCCTTTTGATTTCTCGGAAGATAATAGCAAGAACGGGCCGTTATATTCGCTTAATGAATTGAGGTTGATAGAGGGGCTCCGCCCTGAAAGCCTCTCTAAGGTAATTGAATCTGATGACGATATGCCGGAAGAGGAAGGACACTCTAGCGTAAGTGATCTTTTCGACGACATTATCGAACATCTTACTGTTTTTGTTGCCACTGATGGAAAAATCAACATAAATACCGCATCTCGTGAGGTGCTTATGTCTTTGCATGACCAAATGAACGAGGAAATGGCTGATGCTATGAAAGCCTACAGGTGCGGTGATGCTGTTAACAGTGCTGCGCTTAAATCACCCAGATGGTATCGCGACGAT
>DAOUWN010000014.1 GCA_030667105.1 Deltaproteobacteria bacterium | reverse complement strand
TGAAGCAAGGAGGAAAAGAAAAAGAACGACCACCGTTCGTATCTTGGGAATTCTATAACTCATTTCGTCATTTCCTATACCCCTCACACGGGCAAGGGCTGGGTCAGCCCCCCCAACTCGCTATCACGTCAGGTCAGCGCTTGCAAGACCTTTTTGGTGGTTCCCATGAGGTCATTGGCACCATCAGAGACGATCCTTGCATGAAGCGCATAGTCAGGTGTCAGCCGATATCGCCGGGGCTCTTTCTGGACAAGACTCGCTATTTTCTCCGGTGTCACGCTAGTTTTTTCGGAAAACGTGAATACGATGTCTTGACAACCGATCTCCAGTCGCTGGATACCCAACTGCTTGCACAGCACCCTTAGTATGATCTTTTCCAGCAGCGCCATTGCCTCTTGTGGAGGGGAGCCAAAGCGGTCTTGGAGTTCTACTCGCAGGTCTTCGAGTTCAGACGTTTCTGTGATCCTGGCCAAGCGCCTGTAAGTTGTAAGACGCTGATCAATATCGGATATGTACCTTTCGGGGATGTAAGCTGAGTGGTTCACAATAATTTCAGGTTCCACCTCCGGTTCCACGGGTTCGCCCTTCAGTTCATTCATGGTACGTTCCATGAGCTGCAGGTACATCTCATGGCCAACCGATGCAATCTGCCCGGACTGGCTGGGCCCAAGCATCGTTCCGCCCCCGCGTATCTGCAGATCACTCATAGCGATCTGAAAACCGGATCCAAGATCGCTATGTTCCATGAGAACCTTCAGGCGCTTTTGGGCGTCCCGGGTAAGCGAGCTTTCATGGGGTATGAACAGGTATGCATAGGCCTGTTCATCCTTTCGCCCCACGCGGCCCCGAAGTTGATAAATCTGTCCCAGCCCGAACTTGTCAGCCCGGTTGATCAATATAGTGTTAGCTGATGGGAAATCGAGACCAGACTCTATGATCGTTGTGCATACCAATAGATCAATTTCGTGATGTAGGAATTGCAACATCACTTTTTCAAGCTCTTCATTGTCAAGGCGTCCGTGGGCCACCCCGATCCGAACCTGGGGGGCCAACGCTTGAAGTCGACGGGCCATTGCCCAGATCGTGCGTATATTGTTGTGAACAAAGAATATTTGTCCTCCTCGTTGAAGCTCTCTGTGGATGGCCTCTGCGACAACAGTGTCGTTGAGGGGACAGATGTACGTTTTGATGGCGTAGCGGTACTCCGGTGGTGTTGCAATGACACTCAGATCCCTGATACCCATTAAAGACATGTGGAGTGTTCTGGGTATGGGCGTTGCAGTCAGGGCCAGGACGTCCACTGAACGGCGGAGCTGCTTGAGTTTTTCCTTGTGTGCGACGCCAAAGCGCTGCTCTTCGTCAATAATGACAAGACCCAACGCTTTAAAGGATATATCCTTTTGCAAGAGACGATGCGTGCCTATGATAATGTCTACTTTGCCTTCCTTGAGTTTTTGAACAATGGCCCGCTGCTGGCTCAACGAGCGGAACCTGCTAAGAGTTTCTATCTCAACCGGGTATGGTTCAAAGCGCCTCTTAAAGGTTTGAAAATGCTGTTCGGCAAGGACGGTGGTTGGGACCAGAAGCGCCACCTGCTTATTGTCCCAAACCGCCGTAAAGGCTGCCCTCAGGGCAATTTCCGTCTTGCCATAACCAACATCACCGCAAATGAGTCTGTCCATGGGCACCTGGGATTCCATGTCGGCCATGACTTCTTGGACAGCCCGGTTCTGATCCGGTGTCTCTGTGTATTCAAATGCGGCCTCAAAATCCCGGAAATACCGGTCCTGTGGCGAAAACGCGTGTCCTTTCTGAACTTTACGCCAGGCATAGAGTTTGAGTAGTTCTCCGGCCATCTTCCGGATTGATTTCTTGACCCGCTCCTTTACTCGCCCCCACGACTTGCCACCCATCTTGTCCAAAGGCGGCGCCACACCGTCTACACCCACGTATTTCTGCACACAGTTCATCCGGTCCACAGGAACGTACAGTTTGTCTCCGTCCCTGTATTCTATGAACAGGAAGTCGTTGGCAAGGCTTGCCACCTCAAGCTTGACAAGACCACCGTATCGGCCAACACCGTGCTCTGTATGGACCACAAGGTGACCTGATTTCAGATCTTCAAAGGCAACCCAAAGCGCTTTCGGTCCCTTCCTTGCAGTTTTGGGGAGCCGATGCTTGGGGCCAAAGATCTCATCTTCCGTGATGACAGCCATGGCTTCCCGGGCCCAGATGAATCCGGAAGAGAGCTCGCCAAGACAGATCGTTGGCGCCTTTTCGGGATCAGACTGTTCCGGAAACGTGTCGAGAAAACTAAGAGTAAGGCCGTAGGGCACGAGGAGGCCTTCTAATCGCTTGGATTGTTTCACGGTGCGACAGGATAGATACGTTGCCAAACCGTTTTCATGGGCGCGGTTGATCCAGTCTACCAAAGGTCTCAGCAATGCCTCCGGTTGACTTCGGGCCTTGAGTTGCTGTGTGATGAGGGCGTTATTTTCGACAGCGAAATTGCAGGTGTGGGCAAGTCTGTCTGTCACGGGCACCATCTTGAAGGCAAGATGTGGGTGTTGATTGAAAGTGGCATCGACTTCAGACCAGGTCAGGTAGAGGGCCTCGGGTTCCACACAGAGGTGACCGTCACTTGTTGCAGAAAGGAAGTTCCTGGTGACGGTTTCTTCCATTTCAAGGGCGAGTTTTTCAATGGCTCCAGGATCGATCAGGACAGGGAGCGCTGGTGTTGGAATATAGTCAAAGATGGCGCCGACAGAGGGATAGATGAGGGGTAGCAAACCGCCGATTCCAGGGAACTGCTCCTGGTTTCTTACTTTTTGAACTATTTCTTCTATGCGCAGGCCGCCAATCTCAAGGACCTGGCCCTGCCTGCGGATGCGCTCCACAATATGGTCGATTTCGCAGCGTTCGAGGACGGTCTCCCTTGCCGGCAGAATTGTCACCTCGGACAGGGGCTTGAGTGAAAGCTGGTCTTGTGCAGAGAATGTTCTGATAGATTCCACTGTATCGCCAAAGAATTCAATGCGTATAGGATCAGGGTAGAGGGGGGGGAAGAGATCGATCAGGCCTCCACGAATCGCATAATCCCCGGGTTCTTCCACCAGGACGGTCTCTTGATATCCATCTTGAATCAATTTCTGAACAAAGGCCTCTCGGTCTGTTTCTTCACCAGGCAGAAAATATTCGGCAAGGCGGGACAAAGCATCTTTGGGAATTAGTTTTTGCAAGACAGCGGCAACAGTGGTGATGATAATGGGAGGCCGCGAGGCGGTCATTATCTGATAGAGGGCTTCTATGCGCCGGCACGATGTTTCGGGATGATAGGAAAGAGGTTTGAAAGGAAGGATGTCGTAGGATGGAAATGTAATGATCGGAATGTTCGTTTTTCCGGAAAAAAAACAGATGTCCCTGGTCAGTCGTTCGGCATCCTTGGTTCTTGCACAAAGGACAAAAAGGGGGGACTTGAGCTCAGCATACAAGCGGCACAACAGGTACGCCTCTTCAGCCCCTGACAGACCAGTGCAGTTGACGCGCCCCTGTGCGTGGCGAATCATGTTGACGAGATCAGCGATGGAATGACCAAGGAGTTTCATGTGAGATCCGGCTGCCCGTTCGAGGGTTGTATTTGCGAAAAAGATTCAACATATATAGGACAGAACCGGTTCGCGTTCAAGGGGGTTGCGGTGCCGTAGAAATGGTTCTTGATTTTGCATGGTGAATGGATTACATAGATAGATACAAAGCCAGCGTAGCTCAGGGGTAGAGCAGCTGATTCGTAATCAGCAGGTCGCGGGTTCGAATCCCATCGCTGGCTCCAATTTATTGACTTGAAAGGGTTTTTTGGGGAACCAAAAAACCTTTTTTCTTTTGGCAAAGGAAAACAAAAAGTTCGTTTTTTCTGCCATTAAGAAAGGGGCCAGGGCTCGTGCTTATGAAAATGCCCTGATCTGGCTGGAAGATACCAACACCAGCTTTATTACTGGCGAAGTAAAGGTGGAAAAGCCGGGCTTGACTTTCTCTGTCTAACTGATCGGGAATTGAGAATACATGGCCCAATAGTAGACTTGATCCCATTTTTCTACATTTTTTTATAATAGGGGTTTTTTTAATGCGTTGAAGGATATATACAAAGTAGGGAATAAAAAACCTGGCCCAGAGCCAGGTTTTCGATCTAAAAATGCAATTTTTTGCTTGACATAAGTAGTATAGGATCTCCCCATTCTCTTCCCATTGGAGGGTTTTCTGATGGCTAAAAAACCTACCTATGAAGAATTGGAACAAAGAGTCAAGGCGCTAGAAAAGGAAACTCTTGAGGGCAACGAAGCGCTGAAGCGGCTTAATCTTATCTCACGTGCTGTAGAGCAAAGCAGTGAAGGTGTCGCTGTAATTGATTTGAATGGTAATTTGCTGTATTTGAACGACACTTTCGCAAAGATGCACGGATATTCTCCTGAAGAGATTGTCGGAAAGAACCTCTCCATTTTTCACACGCCCGAGCAGATGCCATCCGTGGAGGAAGCGAATCGGTATCTCAACGAAACAGGTAGGTTCAGCGGGGAAATTTGGCATGTCAGACGCAACGGCACTGTCTTTCCTGCCCTGATGAACAATTCTATCCTTCGGGACGACACGGCTATGCCGATCGGCATGATTGGGACGGTTCGTGACATCACCGAGCATAAGCTGGTGGAGGAGGCGCTGCGGGAGACTGAACAATTCAGCTCGAGTTTGCTGACTAATTCTCCGAATCCTATAATAGTCATCAATCCGGACACTTCGCTAAGATACGTAAACCCTGCGCTGGAAAAGATCACCGGCTTGTCTTCTGCGGAAATTATTGGCAGAAAAACTCCATACCCTTGGTGGACAGAAGAAACACTTCGGAAAACCAGCATCGACCTGGAAGAAGCTTTGGCCAAGGGAGCACAGAGGCTCGAGGAGCTTTTCAAAAAGAAGAATGGGGAGCGATTCTGGGTTGAGATAACTTCCGCACCGGTAAGTAGTAAAGGTGAGTTCAAGTATTACCTGGCAAACTGGGTTGAGATCACCGAGCGCAAGCGAGCCGAGAGGGCCCTGAGAGAAAAGGACGCAGAATTGAGGATTAAGGCAAACAGTCTTGAGGAAGTAAACACCGCCTTGCGAGTCTTATTGAAAAGAAGGGAGGAGGATAAGGAAGAGCTTGAAGAAAAGGTGCTCGAAAATGTGAGGGGCCTAGTTTTACCCTATTTGGAAAAGCTCAAGAAGACCTCATCGGATGCTAATCAGATCTCCTATATAAGTATCCTAGAATCAAACCTGAACGACATCACTTCACCGTTTTCGCGTACATTGTCCTCGAAGTATTTGGGCCTCACACCAACAGAAATTCGGGTAGCAAATCTTATCAAGGACGGTAAAACCACCAAAGAGATAGCGGAATTTATGAATGTATCCGGAAAAACGGTTGAGACTCACAGAGACAATATTAGAAAGAAATTTGGTATAAAGCACAAAAAGGCAAACCTCAGAACCCACCTATCGTCGCTACAATAATCCCTATTTATTATCCAGAGTCCTTCAGGAATACTTCAGGCTTGTATTTTGTCGTGCCTATGGTAAATTGATTACAATGGTAACTACTCACGTAGTCAGGCTGAAGCTGTTTAGACTGAAGGCTGAAGGGGTCAGAAAAGCACGATTGCCGTACTTTGGCGGAAATATCTGATTCTTGCATCAAACATGGCTTTAAAATGCGCTTTTTCCTAACAGTCTTCAGCCTATCCACCTGAGTACTTACTTATAATGTACAAATTATTTCAACAACCGCTAAGTTTTGGCACCGAATCAGAGACATTTGCAATGGCGATAAGGCTCTATCAGGACGGCCGGGGCCTCTCCTTTCATTAACCCCATATCGGCAGGGAACAGCTAATTCATACATCAACCTACCCTCAGGAGGTCCCGGCCCTCAACCTCGCCCTTTCTCTTTGGTCTCATGTCCGAGCATACCCATGGTTGTGATCGCAGATGGTGGAAATGAATTTCCAAATGACAGGCACTAGGGGTTAGACCATGGAGATTCAGAAGGTCCTAGTAATATTGGGAGCGCTCACATTTTCATGGCTCGTCGTCATCATGGCGATCTATGGAGGGATAACGTTATACGGTAGGTTCTTTGGATGATTCGCTGTGAGGTTTTCACGGGGAAGTCGTGCAGGTCATTTCTTCGCTGGTAACTTCATTCGCACGAATAGGCCAAACCCGATCTGCCGCATCAGTAGCAATTTAGCTTTTTGAAAAAGCGACCGCTTCAACGGCAATCAAATTTTAACCGCCGTTGAAGTTTGTATGAGCCTGCTTGTTTCATAAGGCTAAAATGATACCCGCCCCGCATCACATAACGCAACGTGGAAATTGTCAGCAGGGGCCCTTTGCTGCAATGAAGAGGTCATTCTCTTTTTTCAACCAATTCCGCCTTCGTCATTCCGCTTTCCTCCTTTGATTTGGGTTCTTGAAGCATCCTTTGAAATCTTCCGGTTCATAGAACAGAAGTTTCGGAAACGTCAAGAGGATATCTCCACTTTTCCGACGAATAGCCACGTTTAGGAATATTATTGTGACGTGATCAGGATTTCTTAGGCAGGGTAAAATAGAAAGTCGCCCCTTTACCTTTTTCAGACGCTACCCAGACCTTTCCACCGTGGTTACTCACAATCCTGTATACAATGGCAAGCCCCAAACCCGTTCCTTCCTGATCTTCTATTTCCTTCAACCGGTGGAAGATATCGAATACTTTCCGGTGCCATTTTGGATCAATGCCGATACCGTTATCCCTGACGTGAAATTGATGGAATGCTCCCTTGTCTTCGTATCCGATCTCGATCTTAGGATTCTCACTGTCTCCGATGAACTTGATGGCGTTTACAATGAGGTTCTCGAAAACCTGATAGATCCTTTCACCGTCACAGTGTATTGTGGGGAGACTCTCCGCTACAGCGAGCTTTATGCCCCTGTCCTTCAGTCTGTCTTGAAGGCCTGCGGTCACATTTTCTACGATCTCCATGCAAGAAACGTCCGAAAAAGCGGATACGACCCGACCAATCCTTGACAATTCCAGAAGGTCAGACACCAATGCTTCCATCCTTCGAGCGCTGGTCTCGATCCGTGAAATGTATTGCCTTCCCTTTTCTCCCAATTTTTCTTGATAGTGCTTGCGAAGCCTTGCAGAAAACCCCTGAATAGAGATGATGGGGGTTTTCAGGTCATGGGAGACCACATCGACAAAGTTCTTGAGTTCTTCGTTTGTCTTTCGCAGTTCTTCCTCGGCGTGCTTTTGTCGGCTGATGTCTACGATGTTGCCCAATATGGCGGGCTTTCCCTGATACTCTATAAGGACGTTTCTCCTGGCGATCCATATGGTTTCACCGGCTTTTGTCATGCCTCTGGCCAGGTATTCTGACGGTACAGATTCTCCCTTTAGCCTTCTTGCCCTTGTTCGGTTTGTCAACGACCGGTCCTCTGGATGGACCAGTCTCCAGGTCTCCATGCCGATCAACTCCTCTATGGGGTACCCGTAGATTTCCGCAAATCTGTTGTTGGCAAATACGATCTTCTCGTCCTGGTCGATGTAGATGCCCGTCAAGGAGTTCTCCACCAAGGTACTGTACTTTTTCTCGCTCTGCCGAAGGGCTTCTTCCGCCCACTTTCGCTCGGTGATGTCCTTGTCCACGCCGCGGTAGCCTATAACCTTTCCGCTTTCATCCAGGACGGGCACGCCATTGGTAAGCAGGCAGACCATTTCGCCATCCTTGCTGATATTCCAGTTCTCCAAGTCTTTGATAGGCTCTTTGTTCTGAACCAACTTGGAAAACATCTCTCGTATCCTCTTGGCTTCATCTTGAGGCATGAACTCGAAAGGGGTTTTCCCTAGGATTTCTTCCGGAGAATACTTGAGTATATTTTCAACCCTCTTCGAACAGTACGTGTATACCCCGTTTTTATCAACTTCCCAAACCCAGTCGGCCATACTGTATGCGATGTCTCTGAAACGCTCTTCACTCTCCCGCAATGCCTCTTCAGCTCTCTTCCGTTCACTGACGTCAACCATGGTTGTTCGCACCCCCACGACCTTGCCGTCACTGTCATATTCCAGCACATCATTAACAGAAACGTACATCTTCGAGCCATCCTTCCTAACGTATATTCTATCAACGTCCTTTGGAATGGGCTCAGCCGCGAGCTTGAGTCGGAACCTGTGTTTGGCGTCTTTTCGTTGCTCTGGCAGTACGAAGTCGAAGATCGGTTTGCCTACCATCTCTTCCTTTGTGTATCCAAGCATGTCCGCTTCGGTTTGGTTCACGTGTAAGATAATCCCTCTGGCATCCAGCGTATGATAAGCGACCGGGGCATCATCCCATAACTGCTTGTAACGCGCCTGACTCTCCCTTATCGTCTCCTCCGCTCGGTCTCGCCTGACGGCTTCCTTCTCCAGCTGCCGGACTCTTTGCTCTAGTTCTTCGTAGGTCGGTCTCTTAGCCATAAAAACATCTTCGGGTCACGATAAGAACAAACAAGGCTCCAATCACAGGTATCTTTCACACCATGCATGGCGCCTGTATCCATGCCGGAGGGCTTTTCTCAAGGGGTTGATTATCGTTCGGGAGGATTCATAACCAGCTATCATTATTAAATGAAGGGCGGTCGATTGTCAAGCCGGGGTCTCTCAGATCAGCATTGGGTTCAAAAATGACGGTTTCGTAAAAAGTCGATTTCACTCACTCCGTGAACATTTTGGGGCCTGTTCGGGTGGACCGGCCCGCGCCTTGCAACCCCGTACTTTAGGGCCGAAAGCCTCACAAAAAAAGCAGGGCTGCTTGGACCCTGCCTTTTGATGCCTTTCTATCAGAATGTGCCTACGTTAACTCAGCGTTTTGGTAGCCCCCAATGTTAACAGGGCAGATCCACCACGCTGAATTTGCCGAAATGGCGATTGGCCTCTGCCTCGATTTGAAGACTCGGTTTCCTACGAAGAAGATCTGCTATCTTCTGTTTGAGGTCCGTAAAGTCAAGACTCTTCACAAAGTAACCGTCCGCCTGAGACAGCCGTGGGTCATCCACAAAGCTGTCATAAGCGGTCACAATGAGGACCGGCAGCTCGGGGTCTTGCCTCTTGATATCACGCAACAATTCCCACCCGTCGGGTCCATCCAGATACAGATCGAGAAGCACCAAATCAGGTCGGGTAAATCTTAGGCGAGTCATCACCGATTCCGCGTCACCTAAACCTTCAACGCGGTACCCCTCGTCCACGAGTTCTTCCGAAAGGAGCGCTCGAACGCAGGGCTGGTCATCAACGATCAAAATGCCTGGCATGACAGATCATTCCCCCCTCTTGTCTGCTGCGCACCCAGACTCAAAATGTGAAAACCAAAAGTCCCGACACCAAATCAAACCCAATCTTCCGTTATGTAGGTGTGAAGGGCGTCGGCTCGGGACTTTTGGATGAGAGCATCGTCCCTGCGGGGTTTGCCCACCCGCTAGACCGAGTTTACCTACAACCCATCTCGCATCCATTGTCAAACCGGAAAGGAGCGAACCCCACTTCATTTGTGAAATACTTTTCAACAGTTCATAACTATCTAATATCGCGCTTGTTTAAACGGAGAAAGATCTAAAAGCTCCATATTTCATCCCTTCGTGAGATCCCATGATGTGCGTGCATTTTAGAGGACTTATGCACTTTATGTGCCATTATCCAGACCCGTCTGTTCCAAAAAAGCTCCTTTTTTCTCCCGTTTTCTTCTATTTACTTAACATTGTACCTAAGACGGGGCCGACATGTATAACAGCCCGTTTTCGCAAGAAATAAAATTTCTGACGGCCGCTAGCAAATAGTTAAAGATGGCAAGCTACTGGGTTGGGCGAAGGCCCTATTCACGAGGCACGTTGAGTTTCACGGCACGAGGACAAATGAAAGGGATAACCGGGTGGTAGCTCATACCGCCCACACGAAAAACATACTGGCACCAGGCGAGGATTCGGTGGGGCCCTACATAGGAGCCTGGGTCCCATGCTGCAGCTGTGATAAAGCATCCATACCATTACTCCAAGCCCTTACTGACTTCCCACATCATGCCCACAGTTCGGACAGAACTTATAGTCCTCTTCAATCTCAGCATCGCAACTTGCGCACTGTTCGCGGGGCGGAGCTAGTTCCATTAAGAGCTGGCCCTTTTTCACGGAGACCATTTTCTTGTCGGTCTTGTAGTCCGCAAACACCACAACCCTTTTTACCACCCCATCCACGGGGGAGGTCATAGCGGATTCTGTTTTCATAATGGTAAGGTTCAACACCTCTTCATCGGCCTTAACCGTATCACCCTCTTTTTTGTGAACAACCCATAGATCCGCATCAAAGGGGGCGGCAATATGATAAGGATTCTTCCCATCGGCCATTTTTCGCCTAGGCCCTGCTTCGGCTGGTTCGGCCACTTTGATATCTTCCACGAAAATCTCGTAATCAAGCTTGTACCTCACCCTTATTGTGCCGCGAGGACCAACCTTGCTTACATGCACAATCTTTATCCTGTGAACCTTCCCGTCGGAGGTCACAAACTCCCGCTCCACACCAGGTTGAAGCCCTTCAAACCAAATGTCGTCTGGCAATACGTTGGGATCGCCGTACTTTTCAAGGTTCTTTATCAGCTTCAGGGCGTCTCCGGGGTGATTCAGATAGTTGACTATTTCATTTTCCGTGGGATTCCGTCCGATATGCCCGGCCAGCTCGGCCTCCGCCGCATTCATATCAACAGGGGCGAGGAAGTTGAGTGGGCTTTCTTCGGTGCGCTCGCCTACGGCATCACTCCAGTTTTCACCAAATACAGACTGATAGACCCAGTCAGCGGGCCACCCAAGAGGGAGCCTGCCGAACTTGCCCAAAAGGAGGTTTTTCAGGGCATCGTTAGCGTGACCAAACAGGATCTGCCGATCTTCCTTAACCTGGTCATCCAGTTCGTCTTCCGGTGTCGCGGTTATGGTCTTGAGAATGTCAATCATCCGCTGAACCTCTGCCAAACCGCCCCGCTCGTATGCCTTAACGGCCATCATGTAACCGTTTGTCCAGGTAACTTGAGAGCCCGGTGTTACATCATGGTAACGAATGATCTTTCTACACAGCTCAAGGATCAGTAAAATATGGGGAAGCAAAAAAGCGTATCCCTGCTTCAAGGCCGCTTCCTGGCTGCTCGATGTGGCCCCTCCGGGGAGACCGTGGCGGGTGACATCGTGGTCGGGACCCAGAAAAGTCGGTCTGCAGTAGCGATCATAGATGGGCATGATTTGTTTTAGAACAAAAGCGACCTCGCGGATCTTGTCTTTGTCAAGCCGTGTCTTCAAGCCGAGCTCCTCTTCAACATAGGCGGCCACCGACAAGATCCCTGCCTGGCTGTAAAACCGCACAGCCGGCCCGTCAGCCACGTCCAGGATTTTGGCCCCGGCCTTGGCTGCGCTGCCCAGGGCCGGCACGGCCAAACCATCTGTAATGTGCCTGTGATACTGAATGACCAGTTCCGGATAATTGTCGAGGATGGCTGAAATCAGGTCATAGATGAAGCGAGGCGGACACACACCGGCCATGTCCTTAAGGCAAAAAATAATCTGCCTGGAGGCTGCTGAGTTATCACATCCCAGGATGCGGCCCACCATGGAAAGAATATCGTTCAACACCGAAAGGTAGTGTTCAATGGTAAAACCTTCGGCCCAACTTAGGCTGATAGCCGGTTCAAAGATGCGATTTTCAGTTTCGAGCACGATCTCGGCAAAAGGGGCCATGTTCTCAATATGGTTCAGGAAATCAAAGCAGCGTATCACGTGGTAGTGCTTGTTGATCATCCGCCCTGTCCGTTCCATGACTTCCCTTGCTTGAGGAGCATATCCCAGGATGTTGGTAGAGCGAATCAGGATCATTTTTTGGGTGTTCGGGGCAAACCGGTTCCATTCTTCGGCCTCCAGCCATGGCTCTGTCATACAGCCCAGCATGGCCACGTGGTAGTGGGCTCCACCCCCGTTTTCAATGGACACATAACCACACTGATCAATCAAAGGGCCGATCAACCGGTCGTCAAAGAGTCGGAACCTGTTTCCCGACTCTGACTGGGTAACGTCCCTGGGGGTGGTATTGCAAAATTCCACAAACTCAGAGTCCCGAAGATAGGTCAGCACCGCGTCTCTGTGGTCATCAGGTTTGAAGGGTGGTTGATAGTTGCTTTTTGTGGCCTTTTGAGAAGACGAGGCCTGCGCGACAAGCATGGGGCCGACCCGTGAGTCTTGAGACCTTCGATAGGGGCCAAGGCCGATATAGTGATTATATCCCAAGGCCGTGATCTCAGCCATGAGCCCTGCGAGCCGAAGGTGTTCCGGAACAATTTCTTGATAAGAGATCAGTTCCGGTGTGTTCTCGACAAATTTGGTGTGAACTTCACCGGATCTGAACCTGGGATGGGTAACAATCTTTTTGTGAAAGGGGATGGTCGTCTTGATCCCGGCAATAAAATATTCCGACAGGGCCCTTTCCATGATGGATACGGTTTTTCCCCATGTATCGCCATAGGTCATGAGTAAGGCCCCTAAAGAATCGTAGGCCTTGGGGAAGTCATAGTCGCCGAAAACGCACGAATCGAGGCGAACACCTTCACCCCCAGGGGACAGATAACGGGTTATCACCCCTGAATTTGGCATGAAATCGTTCTGGGGATCTTCAAAATTGATCCGGCACTGCATTGCGAAACCCCTCGGCTTGAGTTGCTCTTTTGTCAGGCGGAGTTTTTCACCAAAGGCAATGCGTATCATCTCTTCCACGATATCAATGCCATAGAGTAGTTCTGATATCCCGTGTTCCACTTGAAGGCGGGTGTTGGCCTCAATAAAGTAGAAATTTTGGTTTTCATCCACCAAGAACTCCATGGTAATGATCGAATCATATCCGACCGCAGTAACCATTTTGATGGCAGCTGCTCTTAGGGCGTTGCGCAACTCCAAAGAAACCCCTTTCCATGGTGACGGGGTAATCTCTAAAAGCTTCTGATACCTTCGCTGGCAGGAACAATCCCGTTCGTCAAGGGCAACCGCGTTTCCGAACTTGTCACACAGTACCTGAATTTCGAGGTGCCGCACTTCAGGAAGGAATTGTTCAATGTACAGGTTGGGGTTGCCAAAGCTTGCTTCTGCCATGCTTGAAGCCGTATGGAACTGGCGTTCCAGTTCGTCCTGGGAATGGACTACAACTACCCCTCGGCCGCCCCCGCCTCCCTCGCTTTTGATCATCACAGGAAACCCGACCTTTTCAGCGACCCTCTTTGCCTTTTCCAAAGAGATCGCACCCTCAGAGCCCTCAACCACAGGAACGGACAGCGACTTGGCAAGCTCTCTTGCTCTGACCTTGTTGCCGAGCCTTCTCATGGGGCCCTCGGAGGGACCGATAAAGATAATATCGTGCTGTTCACACACGGAGGGGAAGTGATTATCCTCGGCAGCAAAGCCCCAACCGGGATGAAGGGCTGAAACATCGTGCCTTTTTGCCACCCGTACGATTTCTTCAATATCCAAGTAGCCATCCACCGTCAAAAGGCTATAGGCCCTGTCAGCCTTCGAGACATGAGGCGCGGTCTTGTCTACCGGCGTGAAAAAAGCTGCATAAATAGCCCCCATCTCCCTGATTGTTCGTCCAACACGAAGGGCTGGAACTCCGCGATTGGCTACCCCAATAATCATGTTTTCAAAACTGAAATTCATGAGGCGAGTCTCTCCTTTCTGGTTTGCCCTTTTGCACCCATTTACCGTATCTTCTCAAAAAATCCGGGTAATTTCCTCGAAACTGTGATTTCCCGTCATTGCGAGGAGCGTCAACGACGAAGCAATCTCACCGCTATCAAAGAGATTGGTTCGCTTCGCTCGCAATGACGAAAACGCGAACTTTTTGAGATGTTACCATGTACCTGTGGATTGCGAAGCACTTTTTGAGATGTTACCATGTACCTGTGGATTGCGCAGCATTGAAAAACAGACCACAAAAAAGGCCAATACCAGGTCGGCAGATATTTTAACCCGTGTATTGGCCTTCCTTACCCCTGATCAGCAAAAGGCTTTAAAGCACGATCCTGGGCGTGGTCTACCAAAAGCAAAAATGTTCCAAATAGTGATCAGAGGAAGAATGCTTTTATTATTTTCTGAAAGAAGATTTGCGCTCCAAATCTTCAGATAAAGTAATTATGATAAATCTTTCGCCTGTTTTTGTGCTAATGTCCGTATGAAAACTTATTGTCCCACATCCGGTCTTGTCTTTGATAATATCAGCCAGAATCTCGGTGGAGTTCTCCAATAGTTTTTCCCGGACCTGCTTAATGAGTTGAACCCCTTCCTGATCTCTTGCCAGATGACGCTCTGCTGGGGCCAGCACTCCCTTCAAGCGGATCAGCACCATGTCCTGAATGATATGGGTTCTTACATCCTCCGGTCCGCGCCCCATGTGCTCTTTTTCAAAGGCAATTAGCGCATTGCTTATGTCGGCTTCCATTGGCCCCTTGGTCATGGTTTGAAGTTTGCTTATCTTCTCTTTTCTCATGATTACATTACAGCTCGTTATAGAATTACAACGCTCCCATGCGATCCCTTCTAATACATTCGTTCGCAGTGAGGATATTGAAACCGGTGAAAAGGCAAATGTGAAAATGTGAAGGGCGTCCCCTT
>DAOUWN010000061.1 GCA_030667105.1 Deltaproteobacteria bacterium | reverse complement strand
CTGCAAAAAGGTACCGGCGGGTCATGAAGGAACAGTTGAACGAAAAGCTCCTGAGGCAGAAACAGGAGCTTTTCGAGAGATGGCAGGGTGTAGAGGCCGTATTTGAAAGGAACCTGGAGAATTCGGGAGATCCTGGTATCCGGGAGCCTTTCATGGAGGAGGTCTGCAGGGGCGTTAAGGATAGAGGCGCCGACTACGTGGGAGTTATACAGGGGCTTGATAAGGCTTGGTCTTTGAAGGGAACGAAATGGCTTCAAGGTATCGTGGATACGATAAACGAAGAAGCCATGGAGATTATGCCGTCTTTCAAATGCAAATAGAATATATGGGTGTATTCTAGCTGGTTGCGATAAATCATTCAAGTAGATTGTTAATGTTCAACCTGATCCCGGATTTCCGATTTAACTTTATACCCTTATTTGCGAACCTGGACATATTCTTAGAGAAGATCTATGGGAAGACTATTCGGCACAGATGGTATCAGGGGTATGTCCAATAAATACCCCATTACCCCTGAGATGGCCCTGAAGGTCGGACGGGCAACTGCTCATCTCTTCAGACAAGAAGGCCGCAGTACACGGATTGTTATTGGAAAGGATACCAGGATATCTGGTGACATGCTTGAACATGCTTTGGTTTCCGGGATCTGTTCCGTGGGAGCTGATGCCCTCTTGGCTGGTGTCTTGACCACGCCCGGCGTGGCCTATGTGGCAAGGGATATGGGCGTTGACGCGGGTGTGATGATTTCGGCCTCACACAACCCCTTTCATGACAATGGGATCAAGATTTTTAGGGGAGACGGATTCAAACTCTCAGATGAGATGGAACTTGAGGTTGAAGATCTCGTCCTTGAGAACAAGATGCCTGAAGCGTCTGACAATCCTCGTGCCCTGGGCAGGGCTCACGCCATCACGGATGCCTGTGATCGATATGTGGCTTTCCTAAAGCAGGCTGTTTCCGAGGACAATGGACTGCAAGGACTCAATATTGTCCTGGATTGCGCCAACGGGGCTACATCTCAAATAGCCCCTTCCGCTTTTGCGGCATTGGGGGCCGCGGTCAAGCCACTTTTTTCTGAGCCTGATGGCACGAATATCAACTTCAACTGCGGGTCTGAGCATCCGGAAAGGCTGGCCGAGGAGGTCGTGAAGATCAAAGCTGACGTCGGGTTTGCCTTTGACGGAGACGGAGACCGGGTCATTGCAGTTGACGAGAAAGGGGCGAAGTTGACAGGTGACCGGATCCTTGCTCTTTGTGCCAAGGTCATGAAAGATGATGGGCTGCTGACGAATAACATTGCCGTAAGCACGGTAATGAGCAATATCGGTCTTGGCCTTGTCCTGAAGGAATTGGGCATAGATCATGTGACAACTCAGGTGGGCGATAGGAATGTCCTGCAAGAGATGCTGGCAAGAGGGGCATGCATTGGAGGTGAGGACTCAGGGCATGTGGTATTTCTGGACCTTCATACGACCGGAGACGGCATCATAACGGCCCTTAAGGTCGTTGATGCCATGAAGAGGACGGGTGAACCCCTTTCGGAGCTATCTGGATTCATGAAGGTCTTCCCTCAGCGCTTAATCAATGTGGAGGTAAAGGAAAAGCCCGCTTTGGAGTCAGCGCCTCAAATCGTTGCTGCTATTGAGCGCGTGGAGGAGATCCTGGGAGATGGAGGAAGGGTGCTGGTTCGCTATTCCGGCACACAGCCTATGTGTCGAGTCATGGTGGAGGGGCCCACCCATGAAGAGACTGACAAGTATTGTGAGGAGATTGCGCGGGTGGTGAAGAAAGAACTTAGCTAGTTTCCATCCAGAAACGGCCCTTTTCTCCGCCTCCGGCGGATCAATCTGTGGGATCGCTTGTGCGATTCGCCTAGGCGGATCTCCGCGTCCCGCTGCAAGCGGGAATTTCCTTGACCTTGTCCGCCTCAGGCGGACTCATTTCTGAATTGGAAACTAACGCTAGTGCCCAGTGTCTCAAGATCCGTTTATGGATGGGCACTAGCTGAAAGGAAGGAGAAAGAGATGTCGGACAAAGAGCGCTTCACTAATTTTTTCAATGAGTTCGGAATAGAGAGTGCCCGTGTTACACCGGAAGAGGTTGTCCTTGAGATGGACGAAGACGTTGAGTGGCATAGCGCGTTAAGTGTGGGTCAGGCGTGGTTTTTGTTTGGCAAAGACGACCAGTACCTTGGTCTTCTAAATGACGAGACCATGGCGTTTGAGGCAAGGAAGAAGTAGGACTTGCTTATACCAGGGAAACCGTGAGGGTGTCGGACCTTGCGTTTACTTGTTCTATCTTCACCATGATGGTGTCTTGTGGTTTGATGTCAATGGCTGCGTTCAGGGGAATAAAGGACTCTATCATGTAGTTGGTAAGGAGCACCACGTACTTCTGGCGGCGTTTCTCAATGACCAAGGCTTCTTCTCTGTTTCCTGAGAGATGCTCAAGGTATTTGAGTATCCAGTAGCGCGTTCGTTCTTGCTGAAGAACCGTGATGTAGCTCATGGACTCCTTGACAGCCTGGGTGATGAATGTGAGATCTTCCTCAGAGTATAAGTCCTCCAAACCAAAAAGCCCCTTAATCTGACGTTGTGTTGCCAGATCAAGATATTTTCTCAGAGGAGACGTCAGGGTGACGTACGTATCGAGTCCAAGGCCTGCATGGGGTTCCGGGTCAACTCCCAGCACAACTCGGCTCAAGAAACGCCGTTGCATCCAGTTCTGATAAATTGAGCCTCCATTTTTGTCAATGAGACGGTCCCGGGGTGGCAATTGTGATCTGTAAATAGTTGGCTGTCCGTGATCTCGAAAGAATCCGGCTGCCAACCAGTTGGCCAGGATCATACATTCAGAGACCATAAAGCGGCCGGGACTTTCGCGGTTTATCTGTGTAACCGAGATCTCTCCATCATCGTCTATCCAGACGTTCATCTCCGGCAAGATGATCTGAAGTGCGTCGCCACTGAGCCGGATTTTGCGAAATTTTCGAGCAAGATCATAGATGATGGACAGCTCCGGATCTTCTCGTACCATCAGATTGGCATTGTAATACGTAAGTTGTCTCTTCACACGGATGACACTGGGAAATACGTTGAACGCCACCACATTTGCCGAGTCGTCAAGGTCTGCCATAATGCTTATGGCAAAACGATTTTCCCCCTCTCTCAGGCTGCAGAGGCCTTCTGCCAAACTGGGGGGAAGCATGGGTATGCGCCTGTCGGGCATGTATATGGAACTGGCACGGGCCATTGCCTCTTCATCCACTGCACTTCCCTTTTTCAAAAAATGGCTCACATCCGCAATATGAATCCATAGCCGGTGCCCCTCTTCTCTGGGTTCAATACTGATCGCATCGTCAAAATCAAGGGTGCCCTGGCCGTCGATGGTCATTGTCGAAAGATGGGTTAGATCCTTGCGCCCCATGTGTGGCTTCACGTTGATGTCTTGACGGACAAGATGTTCTGATTCCTTCACTACTGCGGGAGGGAAGCTATCGGATATGCCGAATCTGTGGAGGTTTAGGTTTTCATTCTCATCCCAGACGCCCAGCTTGACCAGGAGCTGAAATGGGCCGTCCTTTGGTTCCAAGTCCGAGCGCGCAAGAATCTCCCTGCCTATTTTGTAGTGAGGGCTGTCTTTTGCAAAGAGATAGAAGGATTTCAGTATCTCAACGACTTCTTCCTTGTCAGGAGGGACAGAGGGGCGCTCGCTTTCCATGGCCTGCCGGATCCACCGGCTTCCGTCCTCAATAATATGGGACTTTCTAGCCTCTTCTGCAGCCTGTGCTGCAATGCGTGCCACTTGATCGGGGCTGTTTGGGAAAAACCGATCAATATCAAACCTTAAATAGAGGCGGTCTTCAAACATCGCCCGCATTACGGCTGATGTATGGTCGCTGGAGATCTCACCATCAAAGCAGAATTGTGCCATGGTGTTTAAGTCGATCCATGTGGCTTCAGTGTGAAGAACATCCCACAGCGCTTCGACATCTATTTGATTCTGAAATTGCCTTCTTCTTAGACCTGTGGCGTGAAGTTTTCTCACGAGGGCATCTCTGCCAATTCGCGGGTCAAGGCGTTGACCATCGATGTGGGCAAGCCGTTTTTCCCCGTGGCTAACCTCGCGATTATGCTCGGTGAGCAATCGGACCTTATTGTTTTTCTGTTCCAAAACAACGGCGCAGATGATCTCTCTGCGATCAACATATTCTACAATGGTTCCAGTCTCCATGCATGGATCTATAACAATGGGCCTGGCAAAAGTCAACAATGGCCTCCTGTATGGAAACGGTGAGAGGCTGTATTCATTTTGACTGTTTTCCCCCTGTCTGTTAGCATGATTTATTATTGGAATTCTAGCAGATACTAGTTCATGAAGTCATACCGTCTTATTAAACCATACTTTGTGGAAAAGAGGGCAGTCATATTGCTTGGCCTTCTTTCTCTTTTCGTGGTTGACATCCTTCAATTATTCATTCCTCGGATCATCAAGTGGGTTGTGGATGATTTGACAATCTGCCGCACCACGGCCACAAACGTCTCTCGTTATGCCCTCTATATTGTAGGTGTGGCGCTACTGATCGGGATGTTTCGATTTGTCTGGCGCAGATGTCTCATAGGCACATCAAGAAGGGTGGAGGAGGGGTTGCGCAACCAGCTTTTTGCTCACATCCAGACTCTTTCTGTCGCCTACTTTGATGAAACCAGGACAGGGGACTTGATGGCCCACGCCACAAATGACGTACAGCACGTGCGGATGGCAGTGGGCATGGGGATGGTGGCCTTAACAGATGCAGTGGTTCTTGGCCTGGCTGCAATCGGTTTTATGTTGTACATCAACGTCACTCTGACCGTTTTTGCCCTGCTTCCCATGCCGGTTATTGTCATATTGGCTCGTGTCGTTACCCGACGCATGCACCGGCTCTACAAGGAAGTCCAGGCCTCCTTTGCCGGTCTGACTGAAACGGTTCGAGAACGTGTTGCCGGTATCAGGGTGATTAAAGCCTACAATCGGGAGGAGGCGGAAGCCCTAAGGCTTGCAGAGATCTCAAAAGATTATTTGGGCAAGAATCTTCGACTGATCCGGATTACGGGAGTCTTTTTTCCTGGGATGATGTTTTTTTCCAATCTGAGTGTAGCAGTGGTGCTTTATCTGGGCGGCGGACAGGCTATTGATCTTACGATTACGCCGGGTGATTTTGTGGCCTTCATAAGCTACCTGGGTCTTCTCACGTGGCCTATGATGGCCATGGGCTGGGTGATCAACCTGATCCCACGGGGAGGCGCCTCACTGGACAGGATAAGTCGGATCCTTGAGACCAGGCCTCAGATTGTCAGTCCAAAAATGGCAAGTCCGGTAAGAGCAGTCGAGGGGGAGATCGTCTTTGATAATGTGGGTTTCAAATATGGTCCGGGCCAGCCAAATGCGCTTTCAAAGGTGTCATTTTCTGTGACATCAGGCCAAACCCTCGGTGTGGTTGGCCCCACCGGAAGCGGCAAGACCACACTGTGCCATCTGATTCCAAGGCTTCTTGATCCCACGGAGGGACGCATTCTGATTGACGGCAAGGAGATCCGCCAGATACCTCTTCAGACCCTGCGGGCACAACTGGCAGTAGTACCCCAGGATGCCTTTTTGTTTTCGGGCACGATCCGAGAAAACCTGTGCTTTGGAAAGAATGATGCTTCTGAGGAAGAGATAATCGTGGCAGCTCAAGCCGCACGTTTGTATGACACCGTCATGGGATTTCCCGATCAGTTCCGCACCGTCATTGGAGAAAAGGGGGCCACCCTCTCTGGCGGTCAAAGGCAGCGTCTCGCCCTGGCAAGGGCCCTTCTGGTTTCAGCGCCTATCGTGATTCTGGATGATCCCATGAGCCAGGTGGACACAGAGACTGCTGCCGCCATCCTGGGCAGCGTTCGAGAGCTTTCCGCCGGCCGCACCACAGTCATGATATCTCACAGGATCAGCCACGTGAGACACGCGGATCTTATCATTGTACTGGAGTGCGGACGCATAAGCCAGACCGGCACGCATGAACAACTAATGGCGCAGGATGGATATTACGGCAGAATGTATCAATTGCAGCAGATTGAGGAAGAGCTCAACAACGGAAAAGCTGAGTCGTAAAATGCGAATCGACTATGGATATTTTGAAGAGGATCAGCTCGGCAAACCATATGATCTGGGATTGCTAAGAAGGCTCTTTCCGCACGTTCGTCCATATAGACTCTTTTTCTTGCTCTCCATTGTGCTCGTTAGCGCCATTACTGTTATGGACCTGGCGCTACCTTATCTCACGAAGGTGGCTATTGACCGCTATATTGTACAGGACATGGCGGATGAAAAAAAGGGAGGTTCGGAGCAACGGCGGTTTTATGTGGCCGACCTTCGAGTCCCGAGGGTTGCCAGAGTCGTGGATCAGCATCCGAGGCTTTTTGAAATCGAGTGGCCCTTTGCAAGGATTCTTTATGAGGATCTTTCAAAGGTAAGCAAGTCCGATTTGGTACTTCTCCGAATGCGAGACCATGCCGGCGTGGCCCGCATTGCCCTGATATTTCTTGGCGTTGTGTTTTGCCATTTCCTTTTGGGTTTTGGAAACGTTCTAGTCATGGAATATACCGGGCAGTTCATTATGCACGACATCAGGCTGAGGCTTTTTGAGCACATCCAGGGCCTTTCCGTGGCGTTTTTCACCAAGAATCCCGTTGGTCGTCTGGTCACCCGCGTAACCAGTGACGTTCAGAATCTGCACGATTTTTTCACATCCATCGTCACCGTGCTTTTCAAGGACATCTTTCTCCTTCTTGGCATAACTGTTGTGCTACTGCTGATGAATTGGAAACTGGCCTTAATCTGTTTTCTCATGCTGCCGTTCATATTTCTTACGACAACCTACTTCAGCCGTCTGGCCAGGGACGTGTTTCGGGAGCTTCGGATTAAGATAGCTGAGATCAACACAAGGCTTCAGGAAAGCATCGATGGTATCCGTATTATCCAGCTATTTGTTCAGGAGGCCAGAAACTACAAGCGTTTCAAAGAACTCAATCGCGAGAATTATCTGGTCGGAATGCGTCAGATAAACGTATTTGCCGTATTCATGCCGGCAATCGAGGTTTTGAGCTCAGTTACCACAGCGCTGGTCATCTGGTATGGCGGGATGCGTGTTCTTGGCGAGAGCCTGAGCCTTGGTGTTCTGGTAGCCTTTATCTCCTACATGAGGATGTTTTTTCGGCCCATCCGCGATATTGCTGAAAAGTACAACATAATGCAGTCGGCCATGGCCTCATCAGAGCGAATTTTTCTCCTTCTTGACAACCAGGAGCGGATTCCGGAGCCCGAAAGTCCTAGCAAGATGCCGGACGCAACCGCGCCAACCATAACCTTTTCCGATTCCGAATTGGAGACGGCGGACGCTGTGTCCTTTGAAAGGGTGTGGTTCGCCTACGAAGGGGAAGACTGGATATTAAAGGATGTCTCATTTACCGTTCGGCGTGGTGAAACAGTGGCCATTGTGGGGCCGACCGGGGCAGGCAAATCGACTCTTATTCATCTTATTGAACGATTTTACGATCCATCCAGAGGGAGCATCACGGTTGGCGGGGTGGACACACGTCACGTACCCAAGGCCTTGTTGCGGGCGCGAATTGCCTTAATCACTCAGGATGTGTTTCTGTTTGCAGACACAATTCGAGATAACATTACTGCGGGAAACCCGCATCTTTCTCATGAGGGCCTGCAAGAGATCATTGCAGCATGCAATCTAGACCGGTTGGTTGAAATCCTTCCTCATGGACTGGATACAGCCTTAACTGAGGGAGGCCGCACCCTTTCGAGCGGCGAACGGCAGTTGCTGGCCTTTGCCAGGGCCCTGGCCCGCGACCCTGAGATTCTGATCCTTGATGAAGCGACTTCGAGCGTTGATACACAAACAGAACAACTCATCCAGGAGGCAACCTTTAGATTGATGCAAAAACGCACGGCCATAGTGGTGGCGCATCGCTTGTCCACCATTCGGAATGCCGACCGTATCATTGTGCTTCACAGAGGGCGCATCAAAGAGGTGGGCTCTCACGACGAACTCATGGACAGACAGGGCCTCTATTATCAATTGTATCAGTGGCAGGCGGTGTCTTGAGGGGCCAAGCGGAAGTTCCTTCTCACCACTGCTCACATTTATCGATCAGGCTGTTTCCGCCGTTCCTGTAAACTGAGCGAACATGACACTCGTGCAAGCTCACACTTGTGTTGCCAAGCGTCAAAAGCGTGACACATTGCCCACATTTCCAAGTAGACATATTCTAACAAGCAGCTCTAATTATGTGAATTTATGGACGATTGTTTCTCTGCAGTATTCCGGCATGATTCCTGCTGCGTCGAGGATAGTACCTACCATTGAGGGTGATGCAAAAAACGGGATAGTGTTTTCTCATTCAAATCACTTTCATGTAGAACCTCAAGTAAGGAGAAATGATCATGGCAGTAGAAGTTTTGGATACCCTGGGTATGAAGTGCCCTCAGCCGGTTCTGAAGATAGCCGTGAAGGCCCCTGACATGAAGCACGGTGATATTTTGGAGGTATTGGGAGACTGCCCAACTTTCGAGAAAGATGTGCGCACCTGGTGCGAGCGGCTTGGCAAGGTCTTCCTTTCCGTAGAGGATGAAGGGGCAAACAAGAAGAGGATCCAGATACAGTTTTAGAGAGCACATGCAGCGCCGCTTATCACCGGGCTTTGCTGATAAAAAGGAGTATTTCAGGGTGAAAAATAAGGTGAAATGCTGGCAGTTTTTTGAATGTAACGACAAGGACTGCCCAGTCTACAAGTCAAAGGAGTTGAGGTGTTGGCTAATCCCGGGAACCCATTGTCGAAACGAGATCCAGGGAAAGTTCTTGGAAAAGATCGAAATGTGCCTTGAATGTGAGCCCTTTAAAGCCAACATGGATGTCAGTTCCATGGAAAAGACG
>DAOUWN010000235.1 GCA_030667105.1 Deltaproteobacteria bacterium | reverse complement strand
TAATCCTCATTGCCGAGGTTGCTTCCGCCATAATAGGCTGAGTCGGTGTTGATCCGTTCACGGTATCCGTCCTTGCCTAATACACCGATTCGATACCCGTATCTCGGTACCGGGGTGAGGTTCAGCACACAGACAAGATGATCTTTGTTTCCAAAACGGACATAGGAAATCACACCGGTGTCCGAATCATTGCAATCGATCCATGAAAAACCTTCAGGAACCGGATCCAACTCCCATAGGGCTGGATGTTCAAGATACAATCTGCCAAGGTCCATCATAAATCGCTGGAAGCCATGACGCATGGGATGTGATTGAACGTGCCAATCAAGCTCCTTTTCGTGATACCACTCGTCCCACGGCGCAAGTTCCGTGCCCATAAAGAGGAGTTTCTTGCCGGGATGCGTATACATGTACGCCAGGAGCAATCTCAAATTGGCGAATTTCTGCCATTCATCACCCGGCATTTTTCTGAGAAGGGATCCCTTGCCGTGAACCACCTCATCGTGGGAAAAGGGCAAGACGAAATTCTCACTGTAGGCATACACCATAGAAAAGGTGAGCTTGTTGTGGTGATGTTTTCGATGAACCGGCTTCTTACCAAAGTAGAGCAAGGTATCGTGCATCCATCCCATATCCCACTTGAAGCCAAAACCAAGGCCACCCAGATACGCCGGCGTCGTCACCCCTGACCACGCGGTGGACTCTTCGGCCACGGTAAAGCAACCGGGAAACAGCCCGTAGAGAACTTCGTTCAGTTTTCGGAAAAACTCGACAGCTTCCAGATTTTCGTTACCTCCGTACCGATTCGGTATCCACTCCCCGTCTCGCTTTCCATAGTCAAGATATAGCATGGAGGCGACTGCATCGACTCTGAGACCATCAACATGATAGCGGTCCAACCAGAACAAGGCATTGGCGATGAGAAAATTACGCACTTCGTGCCTGCCGAAGTTAAAGATCAGGGTTCCCCACTCCGCATGCTCTCCCTCGCGGGGATCACTGTGTTCATAAAGAGCCGTGCCATCAAAGAGCCGCAGGCTCCAGTCGTCTTTCGGAAAATGGGCAGGCACCCAGTCCAGAATAACCCCGATGTCGTGCTGGTGGCACGTGTCCACAAAATACTTGAAATCATCGGGAGTTCCGAAGCGGCTCGTGGGGGCGTAATAGCCTGTCACCTGGTAACCCCAGGAGCCGTCAAGAGGATGCTCTGCCACGGGCAGGAGCTCCACATGTGTAAACCCGAACTTCTTGGCGTGTTCAATCAACCTGGGGGCAAGCTCTCGATAGGTAAGCCATCTGTTTTTTTCTTCAGCCACGCGCATCCAGGAGCCCAGATGGACTTCATAGACGGCCATAGGTTCCTGGCGCAGGTTTTGCTTAGTACGACCGGCTATCCACTGGTCATCATTCCATTCATAGGCAGCCATGTCCCACACTATGGAGGCGGTCCCGGGTCTGAGTTCCATGGCAAAGGCATAGGGATCGGTCTTTATCCTCAGATTCTCATCGGCGGTCTTGATTTCGTATTTGTAGAAGGTACCTGGTCCGAGACCGGGCACAAAGATTTCCCAGATTCCCGAAGCGCCCATTGCTCTCATGGGAAAAAGTCTGCCATCCCAACCGTTGAAATCTCCAACCACGCTTACTCTTTTTGCGCTGGGCGCCCAGACTGCAAATGAGACGCCTGACACGCCATCCATGCTGCGCAGGTGGGCGCCAAGCTTGTCGTAAAGGCGGTGATGAGTCCCTTCTCCTGCCAGATAGAGGTCCGTATCCCCAAGGGTAGGCAAGAATCGATAAGGGGCATCGCTTTCCCAGTGGTTCCCATCTGCAAAGGTGAATCGAATCCTGTAACGCAAGGGGAGTCGTCGGTGAGGAACAAAAGCGGCAAAAAGTCCACCGGGATGGCACTTGGCCATCAGCAAAGGCTTCCTTCTTTTGATCAGGACCTCTGCCTTTGTGCCCTCGGGGTGAAAGGCCCGCACCACGATCCCCTTCTTGTCTTTCATGGCCCATGGATGTACCCCAAGGATGCTGTGCGGGTCAGGATGCTCTACCCTGACAAGCCTTTTTATGTCTTCCGGCGGAATTCCTTTGAGTAGAGACTCTTTTTTCATTGTTCCATCACTCAAATATTTCAGACGCACTCTTTTTCGATACTAGCAAACAATTGAGCCCGTTTGTCCGTCACTGCCTACTGCTTACTCACCCGCCCACTTTCCCACCTTCCCTCTCTGGAAATCAAGGAAAAACCGCAGACCGTGCATGATTCCCCCAGGCATTCGAACAAAACAAGCACAATCAAGCAAACAAACCATATTCTGTAATGCCTTTTGCGTTGACGCACAGGCGCTTTTGTCCTATATCACTTCCTGGCTAAAATCTGACTAAAAAAAATTCTCTCCAGAGGTTCCCTGATGTCGGAAGAAAAAAGGCGATTCACTCGTGTGCCTTTCAAGGTTCACGTACAACTCACGGTTGACGACGTTTCATACAACGCCGAGGAAATCAGCAATCTAAGTGTCGGCGGGTGCCTCTTGCCAATTTCAGGAGATCTTGAAGCAGGCGCGCAGTGCCACGTAAGGATTGTGCTGAGTGGAACAAGCAGCGAACTGAGCATTGGAACAGACGGCAAAATAGTCCGCTGCACCCCGGATGCTGTGGCCGTAGAATTTGTGCGGATTGACCCTGACAGCTTATTTCATTTAAAAAACGTTGTCCGCTACAATTCCCCTCATCCTGATGCCGTGGAAGCAGAACTCCGCAAGCATCTCAGCCAGGGGTAGCCCCCGGGAAATTCAACGATAATCCATTGCCACAAGAAAGCGAGCACTAAAATTGAGCAATCATCTGATTTGGATCGACCTGGAAATGACCGGCCTGGACCCCGAAAAACATGTGATCCTTGAAATCGCCTCTGTTGTAACGGATGACAACCTGGAGATTGTGGCCGAAGGCCCCGACATAGCGATACACCATCCGAAAGAGACTCTTTTGACTATGGAACAGTGGAGCAAGACCCAACATACGTCGTCGGGTCTTATTGATAGAGTTGAGGCCTCGCCATATCACTGCCGCAAGGCTGAAGAGATGACATTAGAATTTCTTTCCCACTATTCCAAGAAAGGACTTTCTCCTTTGTGCGGGAATTCCGTGTGGCAGGACCGCCGCTTTCTGGCAAGATATACGCCCTCGCTCAATGAATTCCTTCACTATCGCAATATCGATGTCAGCTCAATCAAGGAACTAGTCAAAAGATGGTACCCCGCCCTGCCCCATTTCAAGAAACAGAAAGCCCATCAGGCATCTATCGACATAAAGGAATCGATAGGAGAGCTGAAATATTACCGCCAGAGAGTGTTTCTGCCCTAAATGACCCTGCCTTGAAGGAATCTCCAGGGAAACTGGCCGGCAAACCCTTCCTTTCATCACGACTATTTTGAGCCCTCGCCAATAAAATATCTTGACAACAGGGTATAGAGGCTTATATTATAGTCACACGCTCATAACGTTAACAGGGAGACATCATGCCAAGACCTAGAAAACTCCGTTTTGTACAGGGCGGACCCATGGCAAACGCATTTAAGCCCATTGGGATTCCCGCAGGGGGCATGGACGAGGTAGTTCTTCCTGTTGAGGGTCTGGAGGCCCTGCGTTTAAGCGATCTTGACAAACTGGACCAGGAAACCGCAGCCGCTCGTATGAACGTATCTCGCCAGACCTTCGGCAGAATCCTTGCTGAAGCAAGAGAGCTGGTATCCGAAGCTCTTGTGATGGGCAAAATGATAAGGATTCAAGGCGGCTCTTACGCGCTGGCCGGCGCCGGCCGGTGGGGTCGAGGCGGCGGCCCCAGGGGTCCCGGGCACCGAGGCGGACGTGGAAGAAAAGGCGGTTTCTGAGTCGATAAAACATTTTAAAGGGGGTGTTTCTATGCCAGGATTTGATAGAACAGGTCCACGGGGCGAAGGCTCGCGAACAGGAAGAGGATTGGGCAAGTGCAGCAATGCCAAAGCCAATCCGCAATCGCAAGTGGGTCAGGGCTCAAGGATGAGACAGGGTGACGGCATGGCTTCCGGCCGTGGTGGCGGCAGGAGCGGTG
>DAOUWN010000108.1 GCA_030667105.1 Deltaproteobacteria bacterium | reverse complement strand
CCGAAGATAGAACGTCCCATATCTTGTGGGTCAATGGTAAGACCCAACAGCAGACCACAGTAAATAGTTCTGCAATGCATCAGTGTTCGGCCCTTCCCTGACCGGAGTATAGATACCTACTTGCCCCAGGGTTTGATGGCAGCATTGAGGAATAAAGATTTCATTTGTTGATCCCCACTCAAAAAACCAGTTTTCCAGCCACATTGTTCTGTCATGTATTGATATTGTGAGACTGCTATCGAACAGTTGTGACGCTCAAGCCCCACTGTAACCTGGAATGTCTATGCCCACCTTATCCCTACAACGTTACTTAATTTGATCTTTGACAATTTCCCGCAGGTGCTTTCGTCGATGTGACAAATAGGCGCGATGGTTCCTGGCCTGTATCCATGCGACCTGTTCTAGTAAAGTCTCCAAGCTATGCTTTTTCATCGGCAAAAGCAGTTTGAGCAAAACTCTAAGCTGCGATAGCGTAATAGATGGCGCTTTTTTTTCCCATCCTGATTTTCAGGTGCCAGAGAAAAAAATGTGCCAGCATGCACGTTAGTATGTGATGGTGCCAGCCCATAAACTTTCGCACCTCATAATGGTCCATGCCCAACTCAGTTTTCGTTTCTTCGAAGCACTGCTCGATTGCCCAGCGCAAACCGCTGAGCCAAATAAGAGTTTTCAGCCGTGTGCTGCTTGACGCATTGCTGACAAAAAACCTGTATTGCGGATCGTCGCCGATCATACGGCGGATCACCAACCATACGGTTTTTTCTGGAAGCCCTGCTGCCGACAAGATCACTTGGCGCCGAGTGAACTCATAGACAATCGGTCCTTTGGTGCCTTCAGACACTTGGCGGCGATACCAGAAATAGTCGTTAATATTTTTGGCCAGATCACCAATAGCAATTGGTTTACTGTCCGCATCGGCTAGAACTGTTTTGGACTTGGTCTTTCCACCCCAGCGATATTGCTTGGTAATGGTCATTGGTCGCTTGAGCCAACAAAGGGTGCTTTTGGGTACCGATACCATGTAAGTTATACCCGGCAAGTTTTCCACTGTTTCGATGAACTCGGGGCTTATGCCGTAAATTGAGTCCCCAAGGACATATTTAAAGGGTAGAGTTTTCTCATCGTGAATCGCCCGTAGCATCTCGGCGGCCAACTGGGGCTTGGTCCGAAACACAGTGTCTTCTGGCAGATTGCACTTTTTTCGCCGGGCGCGATATTCGTCGGAGAACCATTGCTCAGGTATGAAAAGACGCTTGTCGACCAGCGCATATCCGCTTTCGGATACATATGCAGCAAAGACACCGACCTGGCAATTGTCGACCTTTCCAGCGGTTCCGCAGTATTGGCGAGCGACTCCAATGGAATCTTGGCCTTTCTTTAGAAAGCCGCTCTCATCAAAGATCAAAGCGCCGTTGGAGCTACCAAGGTCATCGTTTACAAAACTACGATACTTGGAAAGAATGTTTTCGACATCCCATTGTGCAACGCTGACAAATCGCTGCATTGCCCTTACATTGCCATCTTTGACGGCCAAGGCAATGGGTTCAATGGACTTGCGTTCAAGTTCGCTGAACTGTCCAGCCATGTAATTGAAAAAGTGTTCCCTGGATTCGCTACGATGAAAACAATCGGCAAACTGTTCGTGAAAACCTCTGAGTTCATTAATGAAATCCTTAACATCGCCCTTGCCTATATCAAACTTTGGAATGGAGTAAAGGTGTTCCTTGTGTCGTATAACCGGTAGCATGGCTTGCCTCCTATGATAAAGGGTTGTTGCGTAGCGTAGCAAGCCACATGTAAATTGTCAAGCGATAATCATCTTAAGTAACGTTGTAGGGTTAATCATGTGGTATCCAAACCTGGTCTCCACGATGTCGCTTACTTTGCCTGGTTTCAAAGCAAAAGCTGCATCTTCAAAAGGCTTCACCATTTGGCCCTGCTTAAAGAAGCCCAGGTCTCCACCGTTGGCACTGCTGGGGCATTGGGAATACTCTTTCGCAAGAGCAGCAAAATCTTCACCCTTCTTCAATTTCTTCTTCACCTCTTCAATTTTCTTGCGTGCTTCAGCTTTCTGCGATGCGTCCCCTTTGGGATCAACTTTCACCAAAATGTGGCTGGCCTGGACCTGCTCGGGTTGTTTGAAAAGATCCGGGTTACTATCATAATAGGCCTTTTTGTCCTTGTCGGAAACCGTAGTTTTCTGAACAAATTCCTTATCGATGACTTTTTGAATGGCCATCCCGCGCGCAAACTCAGATTTTACGTCGGCTTCAGACAGATTCATCTTACTCAACGCATTTTTGAATTCAGCCTCACTGGGGAATCGCTTCTTCATTGCCTCTATCTGTTCCTTCAGTGCTGCCTCGTCAACCTTTGTTCCCTTCTTCTTGCTTTCCTGATAGAGCAATTCACGCTCAATAAGTCTTTCAATGGCTTCCTTCTTGATTTCCGGTAACTGGGAAGCGCCCAAAGGCTTTCCCATCCTGGACGCCCTCTGCCGGGCCCCGTCCATTTCCCTTTCAAGATCGGCCTGAGTGATTACCGTTCCGTTAACAACAGCAGCCTTGTCTTTTGAAAGGTTCTTTTCTCCTGCTACTGACAGTGAGACGACTGATGCCAGAGCTAAAGCCATTATTGGTGCCCAAAATGCTCTCTTGCCTCTTTGCGGCATCGAAGTTCCTCCTTCTAGCAAATTAAAGGGCATCTCGCTTCGGCTCGACGAGATGCCCTTGATGATTGAACAGTTACGGTCTACAGCTTAATGACGTTGTTAGCCGCAGGTCCCTTAGTCCCCTCTTCTACGTCAAAACTCACCCGGTCGCCTTCAGCAAGGGCCTTGAATCCAGACCCGCTAATAGCAGAGTGATGAACAAAAACATCCTTATCACCTTCCCGCTCAATGAAACCATATCCTTTTTGGTCACTAAACCACTTCACAATTCCTTCTGCCATAGAGCTTATCCTCCTTTCTTTCTTCTTTCGTACAGCCACTCAGGCGTTACTTTGGAAGGGGCCACAAGAATCGCATCGCTAGGGCAAAAGGCGGGATTGAAGTGGGTTCCAAAATACGGGTCCTGATTTCCGTGTTCGATCCAGTTCTTTCACATGATAAAGTATCCATGGGAAGGCGACAGTTGAAATGGCTATGGATAACAACTTGTTTTTTTCTAACACTTTAGCGCTTTTCAAAAGGCTAAACTCCTACGTTTTTTTGAAGAAAGGATGTAGCAAAAAAGGGGTTGTGTGTCAAGGATTAATGCGGCACTACATATTGTGAAGGATTGGCAGTGGCGGCGAGTTGCGGGCAGACGAAGATCGTTGAGGGGCGCAGATACTATTGTGTGCCAGGGAAATTTGCGAAAGCAGCGAGGTTTTCACCGGTTTTGGGGGCGCCACCGCTGTATGACCTCAAAACGCATGATCGGATAGAACCTATTGAAGCCAACACTTTGTTTCAGGGAGCTGCGAGCCCCGTTAAATAGATGGATCGAATGTCATATGATATTTGCCCTTGACAGCAGATTCAAAAAGGAGAATTGACGATACGTTTCGTTTGATTGAACAGGGTAAATATGCCGGGTCGATGATGAGTTCTGGAATATGTGTGGCCTTTCGGGTCGGGGGATCATGGTTCCTTGTTTCCCACAGATCAAGATGTCTCAGAATCTTTTCAATCCGGTAACGCGAGTTGAGGTGTATCACTTTTTTCGGCTTGTACTTTCTTCCCCGTCTATTGACGCTCCCGAAGACAAGTTTTATCTACCCGGACAAGAGCACAGAACTTCGGATTATCAATCTCTCTGCAATTGTCCTGATTATACAGAGGACATTCAGGGTATTTCTTTGACAATTTCTACCTCCTCGAGTGTTCTCTTATGAGGCCTCGGATTCAGTTCATGCTGTCCCGATATCCCCATCTAATTCGAAGTATAAGTATGAAGATCCCAGTCTTGGCACTCTGGCCTGTAATATCCATCAGTATGTCCTTAATGCGGGGAACTCCCCGGGCTGAACTTGACAGTCTTGGAGCGGAGGATATGGATCTTTTCCCCTGTCCTGGGGTGTTGACCTTCTGATGCAGCGCGGTCAACAACCTTGAACCCCTCGAACACCATGATAGAGATAAAGCCTTTAGGGCCAGACTCAGGGCATGACAGAAATGGAACTAGTACCTGGAGCCCCTAGATCTTTTCAACCCGTCTGTTCTTTGCCTCTGTTCACTCTCTCGACGTTTCCGACGGCGGCATTCGCTTGGTTTTTCATAGCTCCTCTTGGCCTTCAGTCGGCGGAAAACACCATCCTTCTGTAGTTTTCTTTTCAGGATCTTCATGGCCCTGTCAAGGTCGTTGCCGACGACCTTGACTTCTAGGCTACTAAACTCTCTCAAACCTATGTCTCCTTTCTTGTCATACCGAGCGTAGTTAGGAGGATTCTGAGACCCGGACACATTGGAATGTAAGCCAAACTGTAACACGCCAGACACGGTGGCCGATCTGCAAATGTTGAACCGAGCCCAGGCGTCTTCTCGACGCAAATGCTAGCATTGCGTATTCGAGTGTTCGCTCGGAACCTGAAATGACTGGCCTACTGCTTGAAAGCCAGTCAAGTCTTGACGCAGAAGTTTGGAGCGAATTTGCTCAAATCGGCTAATAGTCTCTTTGGAATAAAGACGTTCACCGCAGTGGAGGCAGACTTCTGCACGCACGGTCAATACTGCTGTATGTTTCCCACCGCGAAGGAGTTTTTCAACTTCTTTTTCGATCATTTCCCCACCGCATACCGGGCATTTGCTAAAGGGTAGCATCTCTTGGTCTCCTCGTTCGCCAATTGACCCAGTGCCTTGGGTCAGGGCGATATACAGTGATCAGAACAGCCCATCGGTTTTCCTGATTATAAGCCCAAACGCTATGTACTGGGTCTTTGCTGAAAGTTTCGCCATAAACAAGACAACTGGGGTAAGGCTTATCATCAGGGTAATCCTCGATGATCTCACCTTGAAAAATACTCACGAAGATCTCGTCAAAGGACAGACGGTCGGCTTGCGCCTCTTCGTCAGCGTGGTCTGTAATTCGTATTCTATCGTGTCGTATTGCCTCAACAATGTCTTGGAGATTCACGGAAACTCCCGCTTCCAATTTATGATATCACCAATGACGGTGATTGAACTTCGCTAACGCCGGGCATCACCAGGACCAGAAGACGCAGGCTTTTGGGATCTGGTGCATGCCTTCGTTGTGTGCCGGGCACGGCACGTGTTCTTAAGGGTGAGTTCACCATAGCATGTAGGGGCTATTGTGAGCAAGTCCCAAACCCAGCCGGATGGAGGCGACTCGAAGCGAAGCGGAGAGGCGAGCCGCTAGGCGAGAGCGAGCAAAGGGAGCGGCAACGGTGTAGCGGTATCACAACCGGGTATCCGGCGACGGTACTCGGGAAAGCAGTGGCTCTGCTACGGCAGGGTACCGCGAAGGCGCGAAGACGATACCGTGCTTTTGTGCAAAAAGGAATTGGCGAAGGCAAGAGGCCTGATCTTACAGGTGGCGGTCTCATAAGGAGTCTGGGGGGTTGGGGCGGAATCAAAGCATTGCGCAAAAGTGGCATCCGGTTGAAAGGCGATGAAAGGATTCTGGGGGCATAACATCATAGACGTCCCCAAAATACGACTGATCAGAAGATTACAAAGAAAAAGAACGGGAACACAGTGCTTACGTTTGCAGCCTCGTCAGAGCCGGAGCTGATCTTCTGGTTTTTTTCATTCGGGACTGAAGCAAAACTGCTGAAGCCGGATTGGCTGGTGGACGAAGTAGGCCAAACTGTTGAACAATTGCAAAGGCTTTACCCGGAGAATACGTAGAAACGTAACAACCCTTGGCCTGGAGATTTATCCTGCCCACCGTCAATTCTCAACTTTTAGATTGAAAAGGCATGCTAGATCTGGCATACTTGTTTTGTGGATAACCCAAAGTACAAAGAACTGATTTGGATTGGGAGTACGAAGGAAGACTTGAAAGGATTTCCTGCGGAAGTGCGGAGTGTAATGGGTTATGCTTTGCATGTCGCTCAGGCAGGAGGCAAGCATCCTGATGCGAAACCGTTGAAGGGCTTCAAGGGAGCTGGAGTTCTGGAGGTTGTTGAACATTATGAAGGCAACAGTTACCGGGCGGTCTACACGGTGAAGTTTCGTGGCACGGTGTATGCGCTTCACGCCTTTCAGAAAAAATCCAGGAAGGGTATCACTACGCCAAAACCAGACATTGATCTAATCAATGCGCGGCTGAAGAGAGCCAAGGAATTCCACGAGAGGGAAGGAAAGCCATGAATGATTCTATTAAGGCTGAAAAAAGCAGCGGAAACGTATTTGCCGATCTTGGGGTTGCCGATCCAGAGGAGGCATTGGCCAAAGCGGAGCTTGCTCGACAGATAAGCGAGATTATATCCAAGCGTCACATGAGCCAAAAGGCGGCGGCGGCTATCCTCGGTATCGACCAGCCCAAAGTATCAGCTCTCATCCGAGGACGACTATCAGGTTTTTCAACGGAACGTCTGCTCAGATTTCTAAACGACCTCGGTCGGGACGTGGAAATCGTTATAAAGGCAAAGCCGCGTTCCCGGCGACGTGCCACAATCAGCGTTATAGCCGCTTGAACCGCAAGAGCGACCGCATTCCCCGTCCGCCTGAAACGGACTGCGAGGATAACGGGCGAATGTCAAGCTAATTATATAGTTATGCCCGTCCCCACATATTTTCCCAAAATACGACAACGAAAAAAGGGCACGCCGAGCCTGCAAAAGTATTACACATATAAATATCGGATTTTCAAGAATGGCGAGGAGGGTTTGCTATGTTTTTGTCTATTGTTCAAAAAAGGAGAAGTATCAGGAGGTTTACGGAACGACGCGTTGAACCCGAAAAAATCGATACCTTGATTGAGGCGGCTCTTCGTTCACCTTCATCAAGAGGATTTAACCCGTGGCAGTTCATCGTTGTTACTGAAAAAGATCTACTGGAGAGGCTCTCAAGGGCAAAAGAGCATGGGTCTTCGTTTCTGGGGCATGCGCCACTCGGCATTGTCATCTGT
>DAOUWN010000173.1 GCA_030667105.1 Deltaproteobacteria bacterium | reverse complement strand
TTTTCTATCATACTCTGCGCTCCAAAGGCAGTCTGATCTTAAAGGTGCTTCCCTTCCCCTCAACGCTTTCCACGCTGATGGCGCCGCCGAACGACTCAACAATGCGAAGACTGATGGCGAGTCCAAGGCCGGTCCCTTTGCCCGGAGGTTTTGTGGTGTAAAAGGGGTCAAAGACGTTCTTGAGTTTGGATTTAGGGATCCCCTTGCCTGTGTCAGAAATACCGATCTCGACAAACCCTGCCGAGCCCTTGTCCTGACTTTTCTCTCTTGCCACGGGCCAAGGGGTTTGACTGGTGGCAATGGTGATACGGCCACCTTTTTCCATTGCGTCATATGCGTTTAGCATGAGGTTAATCAAGACCTGCTTAAGTTGGTCCGGGTTGGCCCACACCATCCCTATATTTTCCTCCAGGCGGGTTTCAAATTCAACAGACCTCGTGAGTTTTTGGTGAGAAAAAAAAGAAGCGCTTTCTGAGACCAGGGCATTGACATCGACAGAGACGGAGGAGCCAGGCGATGATCTCGAGAAATCGAGAAGTTCCCGGACGATTGTGTCAATCCTGGCAATCTCTTTTTCGATCCGTGCCAGAAAGTCCCTTGCCTCTTGGTTTTTTTCCACGTGAGTCCTCAGGAGATTGGCGTACCCCAGAATTGCTCCAATGGGATTGCCAACTTCGTGTGCCATACCTGCGGCAAGTCTGCCTACGGAAGAGAGCTTTTCTGAGCGCAGGATTTCCTCGTTTGCCTGTTTCAAGGAACGGATCTGCGCCTCCATCTGCTCCTTGTTCTCAGCCAGGCGTTTGAGCATCCGGTTAAGAGATATAGCGAGGTGGGCAATCTCGTTGTGATTAGCCTCCGTTGCAGGTGAGAACCGTTGCGTGTCTTCAAAGTGATCGGCGGTCTTAACAAGACGTTTGATAGGGCGTATTACCATTCTCGAAAGGAGAAAGGTTCCAAAGACAAGGAGGACAAAGACATTTAGCCCGATGTAAAACCAGATGAGCTGTTGCGACCGTCTCAACCCGTGTACAACCCTGTCAATACGAACAGGTACCTGTATAGCCGCGATGCACCGCCCCCCGGCAAAAAGGGGCGCTGTAACGGTGAGGATACCGCGGTCTCTGGCTATCCGGGTGGTCTCTTTTCCCGTGCGCAGGACCGAGGCGATTTCAGGGTCGCCAGGTTTTAAAGACCGATCCGGACCTTGGTTGCCCACCCACAGCGTGCCATCTCTTCCCATCACAATGATCTGTCCGAATAGCCTGGAGGGGGCCATCCATGTGGCGCCGTTTCTAAGGCGTTCCCTGACAAGTTCCAAAGGGGGTGGCCCTTGGCCTCTTGATAGCTCTTTAATGGCCAACTGCATCTTTTTAACCACTGCCTTTCCGTCAGCCACCTTGTGCTGAAGCAGGTCCCGTTCCCTGATCCGTGTGACAACGAAGCTGGTCGAGATCATGGCAGCGACTAGAAGCAGGGTCAAGCTCAGCAAGATTTGGGTCCGGAGTCCGGGCCTGAAGGTTTTCAAAGGCTGCTACCTCATTAAGGCCATGTACCAGTCCACTATTTCCGGCCCGTGAAACAAGTAAAGCAAGGCTCCCAGGCTAAGAAATGGGCCAAAGGGGACCACCGTTTTTCGTCCGCCTTGCGTGCGCAGGGCCACGGCTATGCCCAGCACGGTTCCAACGGCTGAGCCAACAAAAATGGTAAAAACGGCCCCTTTCCACCCCAAAAATGCCCCAATCATGGCAAGAAGCTTGACATCCCCACCCCCCATACCCTCTTTCTTGGTGAGATAATAGTACGCTGAGGCGACCAACAAGAGGATGCCTCCACCCAAGAAGATCCCCATAAGGGAATCCTTGTAAGTGATGTGCCCTGTCACAAAGGAAGAAAGGAATCCGAGGACAATGCCTGGGTAAGTAATCACGTCCGGAATGATCTGATGATCGATATCTATGAAGGTAATAACGAGCAGCGCAGCCACCAGGACATACAGACAAAAGGCTTCCCAGGCCAGGCCGTATCTGATGAAGATCGCAACTGCAAACAGGCCCGCTGCCAGTTCAACCACGGGATATCTCGAGGATATTGCCGCTTGGCAGTGGCGACACCGTCCCCGAAGCCAAAGATAACTCAAGACCGGGATGTTATCGTAAAAGGCGATTCTGGCCCCGCAGCCAGGACACATGGATCGAGGGTGGATCAGGGAGAGTGATCGAGGAAGACGGTGAATGCATACGTTGAGGAAACTGCCCACACACATGCCCAAGGAAAAGACGAAAATCTTAAGGACCAACGGCTGCAAGACGCCTCCTGATGAAAGTGGTATAACCGAATGACCGTTAACGTCAAGATATCACAAGTAGTTATAAGAAACAACTATAGTTCATGGGCCAACGAATCAGGCCAATGAATCAAGATTTTTGTTGTCATAAGGACATGTCATCTTATACTATTTATGGTATCCTTCATTTCATTATTCCAGCCTCATACAACCTGCATCATTAACGTATGCTTGCTGCAGATTTTTAACTGGAAAATGAAAGATGCCTGAAAACCTATATCTTTGAGAGGAGCATTCCTATGGGCCAAATAGACACCGAAGACTCAATCGACGTTATTCAAGAAGATGGGGAAACTATAGACATCCCTGGGGAACTTCCCCTCCTTCCCGTTCGGGATATTGTTGTGTTTAATCATATGGTTCTTCCCCTGTTTGTGGGCAGAGACAGGTCTGTTCGGGCCGTAGATACAGCGATGGCCAAAGATCGCCTTCTCCTTCTTGCCACACAACGAAAGTCTTCGGTCGAAAGCCCGAAACCTGATGAGATCTTCGCGGTGGGCACGGTCGCCGTGATCCTGCGTATGCTCAAGCTGCCCGACGGTAGAGCCAAGCTGTTGGTTCAGGGACTGGCCAAAGCACGCATCGCAGAATACACTGATAAAAAACCTTTCTATCAGGTAAAGATCGAAAAGATCGTGGAAGAGCAAGCCGAAGAGATGAGCCTTGAGACCGAAGCCCTGATGCGAAATGTGTGCGAGCAAGGGGTGAAGATTCTTGAGCTCCGAGGCGAGCTAAGCAGTGATGTGGGCGCTATTCTTCACAGTATTGATGATCCGATTCGTTTGGCCGACCTGGTAGCCTCAAACCTCCTGCTGAAGACAGAAGACGCCCAGGCCCTTCTGGAAGTGAACAATCCGGTTCAGAAGCTTCATCGAGTAAATGATCTCCTGGGCAAAGAACTGGAGGTCTCTGCTATGCAAGCCAAGATCCAGTCGCATGCCAGGGAAGAAATATCAAAGACCCAACGGGAGTACTTTCTCAGGGAAGAGATGCGAGCCATCCACAAAGAATTGGGTGATACGGACGAAAGGGCCAAGGAGGTTTCAGAGTACAGGAAGAAAATAAGAAGGGCAAAGATGTCCAAGGAAGCGGAAAAGGAGGCTGGTAAACAGGTAAAGCGCCTCGATCAGATGCACCCTGATGCAGCCGAGGCCTCCATTGTGCGGACGTATCTCGATTGGCTGGTAGAAGTCCCGTGGAGCAAGTCAACCAAAGATGTGCTGGATGTGAAAAAGGCCCAGGGGGTTCTCGATGAAGACCACTTTGATCTGGAAAAGGTGAAGGACCGCATCCTTGAATACTTAAGCGTCCGAAAACTGAACAAGGCCATGAAAGGTCCAATACTCTGCTTTGTCGGGCCGCCCGGTGTGGGCAAGACCTCACTTGGAAGATCCATTGCAAGGGCCATGAACCGGAAGTTTTTCCGTATTTCCTTGGGTGGTGTTCGGGATGAGGCCGAAATCAGGGGCCACCGTCGCACTTACATCGGGGCCCTGCCGGGTCGAATCCTGCAGGGCTTGAAGCAGTGCGGCAAGAACAATCCGGTGTTTATGATGGATGAAGTGGACAAGATCGGCACCGATTTTCGCGGGGACCCCGCTGCGGCCCTACTGGAAGTCCTTGACCCGGAACAAAACGTTAGCTTTAGCGACCACTATTTGAACGTCCCCTTTGATTTGTCAAAAGTCATGTTTATCACCACAGCAAATCTTGCCGATCCTATTCCCTCAGCCCTAAGGGATCGCATGGAGATCATTGAACTGTCCGGATACACGGAAGAAGAAAAGCTTTTTATTGCACAAAAGTTTTTGATCCCGCGCCAAATTAAGGAGAATGGGATCACAAGAAAGCATATAAGCATGGGCTCCAAAGCGGTGCGGAAGATCATATCAGAATACACCCTGGAGGCCGGCCTCAGGAACCTGGAGCGCGAGATAGCCACCATTTGCCGCAAGGTGGCCCGGAAAGTGGCAGAGGGGGAGAAAGGCATATTTAAGGTGACCTGTGCCAACCTCCATTGCTATCTGGGTGTTCCGAAATACCTCCCGGAATTGGACCAGGAGTGCCATGAGATTGGCGTGTCCACTGGGCTTGCCTGGACCCAAGCGGGCGGGGAGGTTCTCTATGTAGAGGCCTCCACGATGAAAGGCAAGGGGGAATTGACTCTGACAGGTCAATTGGGCGAGGTCATGCAGGAGTCGGCAAGGGCGGCCTTCAGTTATGCCCGAGCTCATGCCAAGAGTCTCGGCTTTAGGGCAAATTTCTACCAGGACACGGACATTCATATCCATGTTCCTGCAGGGGCCATTCCCAAGGACGGACCTTCAGCCGGGGTCACCATGGCCGTGGCTCTCGTCTCAGCCTTGAGCGGGAGGCCTGTGAGCAGAGATATTGCTATGACAGGCGAAATCACCCTTCGGGGGCGGATACTGCTTGTGGGAGGACTGAAGGAAAAGGCGCTGGCTGCCCTCAGGGCGAACGTCCAGAAGATCATCATACCGGAAAAAAACAAAAAGGATTTGGTCGAGATTCCCTCAAATATCAGGCGCAAAGTTACCTTTATCCCTGTGAGTCACATGGACCAGGTCCTGGAGACCGCCCTTCACGCAAAGCCCCGAAAGAAAGGGCCGAGAGCAAGGTGAGAGATGATAGTTCTCGCCATTGATACGTCGACTCAGACCGGAGGCGTTGCTGTTCTTAGAGGCGACACCCTTCTTGCTCAAGTTCAGGCGACCAGCACAACGACACACACAAAACGACTTATGTTGGCTGTAGATTCTGCCTTGCGCATGGCGTGTATGGGTGTGGATGAATGCGACGGGCTTGCTGTTACCACTGGTCCGGGAAGTTTCACCGGCCTGCGCATCGGGATCAGTGCTGTCAAAGGACTCGGGTTTGCTACGGGAAAACCGGTTGCCGGTGTTTCCACACTGGACGTCCTGGCGTACCAGTTTCCATGGTTTCCTGATCTCGTCTGCCCTATGCTGGATGCCCGGAAGGAGGAAATCTATACAGCTCTTTACAGATGCAGTCGTGATGCAGGCTGGGAGAAGGTAGCTTCGGATTGCGCAGTTGAGCCAAGGCAATGGCTTATGCAGATTGAAGCT
>DAOUWN010000222.1 GCA_030667105.1 Deltaproteobacteria bacterium | reverse complement strand
TTACATCCTTGTTCTGACTAATCGTTGTCAGCAGAGCGCTCAACTCCCCAAGGAGTTCAAGAGAAAGCGCATTTCTTTTTTCCGGGCGGTTTAGCGTGATCGTTCCGATGGGACCCTCCGAATCAAATTTCAAATACTTGTAACTCACATTCCCCTCCTGTTCTTCGTCATTGGTCAATAGTCATTGGTCGTTAGTTGCTGGACTCTGGTTGCTTGTTTCGCCTTGTTGAAATGAACACAGCAGCGGCCATGGGATGCACTGGATACTTTCTTTCAAAGCTGACCGGCTTACCCCTGTTCTCATCCAGGATGTCTTTCGGCGATGCCTTGCCGGTATTGACTATACAGGACCACGTTCTCCCTTCCCGAGGCCGCGGTATTTCAAACTTGTGTTTCACATCATCTCCGTTAAGGATGATAAAAAAATCATCATCTTGTTCCCCTTGGGCAAGTTCTTCTCCGTCAAGCAGAAACGTGAGCACCCGGCCATCTTCGGCCCAGTTCGGTTTGCCCACTTCAAAGCCGTGCCAACTCAGATCCGGTCGCTCATCGTGGTTCGTGTCCTTTCCGGACAGAAAGCCAGATCTGCGAAAACCAGGATGTCGATTTCTCAAGGCGATCATCTTACGGAAAAACGTCAACAGATTACCATTCTTTGTCGTCAAATGCCAGTCGATCCAGCTGATCTCATTGTCCTGGCAATAAGCGTTGTTGTTCCCCTGCTGGGTCCGGCCAAACTCGTCTCCGGCCAGGATCATGGGAACGCCCTGGGAGACCAACAGGATAGTGAAAGCGGTCTTGATCCGGCGCAGCCTCAGGGCTTCCACCCCGGTGTCATCCGTAGGGCCTTCGATGCCGCTGTTTGAGCTGAAGTTCTCGTTACTGCCGTCTTGATTGTTTTCGCCGTTTTCCTGATTATGCTTGTTTTCGTACGACACCAGGTCATAGAGGGTAAAGCCGTCGTGACAGGTTATGAAATTGATGCTGTTATAAGGGCGACGCCCGTTTGCCTGGTAGAGATCAGAACTCCCTGCGATGCGTGTTGCAAGCGCTGGCACGACCCCCTTGTCTCCCCGCACGAACCGCCTCACATCGTCTCTGTAATATGAGTTCCATTCGGTCCAACGTCCCGGAAACTGACCCACTTGATGGGTTGCGATGTCCCACGCCTCTGCAATGATCTTGGTGCGGGCAAGGACCGGGTCCTGTTCTATGGCATCAACGAGTGAGGGGCCCCGGAGCAGGTCGCCCTTGGGATCTCTGCGGAGTATGGAGGCGAGATCAAAACGAAATCCATCCACATGCATTTGAACGACCCAGTACCTGAGGCAATCGAGAATGAATTCTTGAACCACTGGATGGTTACAGTTAACCGTGTTCCCGCAGCCTGACAGATTCACGTAGTCCTTTGATTCCGGATCAAGTGTATAATATATGCTATTATCTAATCCGCGAAAGCTAGTGATCGGTCCCCCCGCTTCCCCTTCTGCAGTGTGATTAAAAACCACGTCAATGATTACTTCCAGTCCTGCCCGGTGAAAGGCCTTAACCATCTCCTTGAATTCCCTCACCTGATTTCCGTCCCAACCGTTTGAGGCATAAGAGGCCTTTGGGACAAAAAATGCCATGGTGCTGTAGCCCCAGAAGTTTTTCAGTCTCTCACCGCTCTTCGGGCTGACCTTCTTGTTTTCCATCTCGTTGAATTCAAAGACGGGCAACAGCTCTACGGCCGTTACGCCAAGAGACTTGATGTAAGGGATCTTCTCAGTCAATCCTTGATAAGTGCCAGGTTTTTTGACCTCTGAGGAATCATGAATCGTATACCCCCTAACGTGTAGCTCATAAATAACACTATCTTTGAGAGGCAAATTAAGCGGTCTATCGCCTTCCCAGTTGAAATCATCTGCCAGGATAAGACACCGCCGCTGAAAGGAGGCATCCTCGCTGACTTGAGATTCGTCGCTTGGATAGCGTCCCCAGGTCTCTCCTCCCTCCAGTGCCCTGGCATAGGGGTCAAGAAGGATTTTTTCTTTGTTGAACCAGTGTCCTTTCCCTTTGGGATCAAAGGGGCCGTCGGCTCTATACCCGTAGCGACATGATGTGTCCATGCCAACAACGAGGATGTGCCAAATATGCCCCGTCCTGTTGATGGCGGGATCCAGGCTGATCTCAGTCACAGGCTCTTGTCTTGCCTTTTCAAAAATGACGAGGGTAACAGAGGTGGCATTTCGCGAAAAGACCGAGAAGTTGATTCCCTCCGGCGTGATGGTAGCGCCAAGAGGGAGGGGCTTGCCGGGTTTACAGCTCCACTGCCTGGGGTTGCCGCTATTGTCAGAAAACATACGCATCTTAGTGCAGTGTCTTGAAAGTTCATTGCCTGATTTTGGCAATTTAACATGTCCTCAAATCAGAGGAACAACATAGAAAATCCGAATATCGAAATCCGAAATCCGAAACAATATCGAAATCCGAATGTTCCAAATTCAAAACAAATGCCGCTAACCACCTTGTTTTTAAAGTGTTTTGAGAATTTGAATTTTTGTCATTCGAATTTGTTTCGAGTTTCGAGTTTCGAGTTTCGATATTCGAATTTGGGATTTCCCCGTCTCTGATAAGTGGATTAAATGTAACCATTTTAACGTCATTTCGTTTTGCCAATTTGGAATACAGAATTTATGAGACGGGGTATTAGTCGGTTGTCATTGGTCACTTGTCATTAGTCTGTTTAACCAATGGAACAAATAGGACAAATCAAACCAATAAAACTTCCTACCTTCCTGCCCTGTGTAAAATCCTTTTCACAGCCTCAAAGGCATCCAGCGCCAAGCTCAACAACGCGGGTACCAGAAAAATGGTAAAGACCGTGGAGACCAGAAGGCCGCCCACCACCACACTGCCCAGGCCCCGGTAGAACTCTGAGCCCGCTCCCGGGGTGAGCACCAGGGGCAGCATTCCGAATACGCTTGTCACCGAGCTCATGTATATGGGCCGGATCCTTGAGCGGACCGATTCCCGAATTGCCTCCCGTGGCTCCATGTTGCTGGCACGCATGTTGTTGAGGGCCTGGTGCACAATTAGGATGGCATTGTTTACGACGATTCCCACCAGGATGATAAAGCCGAGCATGGTGACGATATCCAGAGGCTGATATGTGATGAAAACATTGACCAGCAGCAGGCCGATAAACCCGCCAGCGGTAGCCAGCGGCACACTGAACATAATGACAAAGGGGTAGAGGAAGTTTTCGAAAAGAGCAGACATCAAGAGGTAGCTGATCATAAGAGCCAGAACAATGTTCCACTGCAGGGCCAGCCTCGTGCGGGTCAAATCGTCTGCAGTTCCACTGAGTTCAATACGGTAGAGGTTTCCCAATTCCCCACTTGCCTTCAAGGGTCCCACAACTTGATCTCTCACTGTATCCATGGCGGTTTCTAACGGGATCTCTGTTGGGGGAATCACTTGAATCGTGATGGCCCGCTCCGAATCGATGTGGTTAATCTGGGTCGGCCCCTCCTCCAGGCGGATATCAGCCAATGATCCAAGGGTGACCCTTTCTCCCCTGGGCGTCTGTACGAGCAGGTTGGCCAGATCTTGTGTTCGCTCAAGCCGCCCATCTTCTCCCTTTACGATCAGGTCGATCTCATCGCCGTGAATGCGGTAGTTGCTCGCCGTGGCGCCATCCACAAGGGCATCCACTGTGATGCCGAGGTCCGCAGTCGTCATGCCCAGGCGGGTAAGACGGTCCCGGTTAGGGATAATGCGCATTTCCGGATTCCCCAGATCCAGGCCCGGAATCGGGCGCACTTGAGCCCCGGGGATGAGTTGCGTCACTTGGCCGAAGATTTGTCGTCCCATGGCAATGAGCCGCTCCAACTCCGGGCCCTTGATTTCTATCTCAATCGATCTTCCCTCGCCGATGCCGGTGGCAAATAAACTGGGCTGCTGGACAATGGCAATCATGCCCGGGATTTTTCTTAACACACTATATGCGTAAGGAAGCAGCTCTCGAGTTCTCTCCTGGATCTTTGAGACTATACCCATAAAGATTTGCTGGCCCCAGGCTACGTAGAAAAAGTTTTTTACCGGAGGAAGGCCCAAGCTGGCAGCAACCTCGCTCTTTTTCTCATGTTCGATAAGAGGCAAGATATCCTTTTCAACCACTTCTGCTATGTGTTCGAGCTCTTGGAGATTGTATCCGGGCGGGGGCAAGAGAATCCCGAAAAGGATTTCCCGGTTTCCTTGCGGCAGATATTCCGTTTTCGGCATGA
>DAOUWN010000033.1 GCA_030667105.1 Deltaproteobacteria bacterium | reverse complement strand
ATGCCAGCGTCCTTGTACTGGTTGTGAAGGACCCTTAGGGCGTTCCCGGTCACATCATTGAGCATGACGGGTTCAGAGTATTCCTGGGTCTGACGGGATATTCCAAGCAGGCTTGCAACAATATCTTTGGCGCGTTTGAGTTCCTTGAGGCTGAATTTCAGATCGTCAACCAACTCCTCCTTTTCTTCTGCGCTATCCTGTGACCCAACAATCTGTTGAGCAGGCGTTTCTTCTATAGTCTCTAAGGCTGTCTGAACGAGACTGGAGACGCTCGTAAGGGGGTTGTTCAGCTCGTGCGCAACTCCTGCCACAAGGGCTCCTACAGCAGCCAGGCTTTCAGATCTGATGAGAAGATCCTGAGCCTTCTCCTTTTCTTCCAGCGCCCTTTTTAGTTCTTGAGTCCGTTCTTCCACTATGCTTTCAAGGTTAACGTTAAGATTTTCAATGAGTTCATATGCCTTGGCATTCTCGATGGCAATAGCGCATTGGTTTGCCAGGGTGCGAAGGAGTTCAAAGTCTTGTGCTGTGAAAAGATCTCCTGACTTCTTGTCACCCAAGACAAGCAGTCCATTTATGTTTCCTTTGAAGACCAAAGGTATGATCACAGCGCCGGCCAGGCTGTTGAAATCTTTCTTCAAGGCTGACGGATCATCACTCGAGCCTAACCATTCTTCGACATTGTAACGGGTTACCTCCATTTTCCGATCACCCATCTCCCTGATAAAGGGACTCGACGCCCTTATTGATAGGGCCTCATTTGATAGGCTGCCCATCTGACTGCAGATGACAAACTTCTGCCCCGCATCGTCCTTGAGCATAACATAGGCCCAATCAAGACACATGGCATCAGTGAGCGTCCTGAGGGTTTTGTCCATGATTTCGTCAAACTTCAGCATGGAGGCCATGGCATCACTCAATGCCATCAGGGTTTTTTGATAATCGTATTTACCTTTGAAGAGCAGGTTATCGATTACAAATTGCAACCGTTTCTTAAGGGGCTCAAAGACAAAAACGATGACAACAAAAAACAAGAATAGAAAAAGAAAAGACCATCTTTGGCCCATCCCCTCAAATACCTGATTGAACAAAATGATCATCAGGGCATAAGCCCCGGTGAGCAAACCTGTAAGCAGGGAGTAAATAAGACCCTTTTGAACCACGAAGCCGATGTCGAGCAAATCGTGCTTTAATACAGCAAAACCCAAGAGAGTGATGGGAATGAAGGTAAAGTTTCCCGCCGGATAAGAACTGATCCCGATCAAGGGCAAAAGGTCGAAATGGGCCATGATGGCGGCGCCCCCCAGAGCGGAGATTATATATTTTGTTTTGTTCCTTCGATCCGGGTCTTTTTCTTGCCTTAGGCTGCGAAAAAGGAGATAGATACAATAGATCGTCGTTATGGTGCTGGCGACTCCAAACACATATATCAAGGGCCCTCCCAAGGCATAATACCCGAAATAATATCTATGGACCCCTGACAGGTAGTAGTCCCCTTGAGAAAGGAGGCTCAGGCACCCGCTAAAGGCGTAGGCAATGCCAATTAACCATTTGTGCCTGGTTATTCCCAGGAAACAGTAGGTAAAGTGCAGGTAAACAGGAACGAAAAAGACAACAAACACGTGATCTATGCGGCTGATCCGTAAGGCCAGATCAGGATCAGTCACTACTGAGGCCAGGGCCTTGTCCAGACTCAAGAGTCCCCCCAGGAAACAGATAGTCGCAAGAAGCAGATTGACTTTCCGGCCCTTTCCCTTGACCATGGCCAGGCTTGCCAAAGCAAACAAGGTCAAGAAACTGACAAAGGGTGGCACCACCCACCAATTCAGCTCAATCGGCATACTGCTCACTGCAGCCCCCCACTCCGTATTTTGGCACTGACTGGATCCAGCAGGACATCATTGACTCAATGTTGATGATTATAGCGCAGAAGAATTCCGGTCAAGACAAAACAGATTCGAATCAGCTCAGCCTCGCGAAACAGATAGGTTCATGTTTTCAAAAGCCTAGCCCCAGTATAGATTAATATTGACGATTGTGGGTTTTAGATAGAAAATAAAAATTTTGATCGGTATCAACGGGCAAACGAGTCAACCTAAAACATACAATAACTTAAAAAATGTCTGCTGATAAGATTATTGTACGCGGCGCGCGCCAGCACAACCTCAAGAATATTGATGTGGATATCCCGCGGAATCGACTTGTGGTCATAACGGGTCTTTCGGGTTCCGGCAAGTCGACACTCGCCTTTGACACGCTTTATGCAGAGGGACAGCGTCGATACGTTGAATCGCTTTCTGTTTATGCACGCCAGTTCCTGGAGCGCATGGACAAGCCGGATGTAGACACCATCGAAGGCCTCTCGCCAGCCATTGCCATCGAACAGAAATCGACTACCAAGAACCCAAGATCCACAGTGGGAACCGTAACCGAGATCCATGATTATCTCAGGGTTCTCTTTGCCCGCATCGGCAAGCCACACTGTCATCAATGCGGACGGCCTATCACGACTCAGACTGTCCAGCAGATCGTGGACCAAGTCATGGCCCTTAAGCCGGGGACCAGGGTTGTCATCCTGTCTCCAGTCGTCTCCGGCCAAGAGGGAACCCATAAAAAGCTGTTTCAAAGACTCAGAAGGGACGGGTTTGCTCGCGTCCGGGTAGATGGTGAGACCTTTGACCTTGGAGAAGTCATCTCGCTGGACAATAGTACAAAGCACACGGTGGACGTAGTGGTGGACCGCTTGGTCGTAAAGGACTCTATCCGTAATCGTCTGGCCGACTCCGTTGAACTTGCCATAGGGCTTTCAGAAGGCCTTGTCACCGTAGATGTTTTCGGCGCAGACCCGTTTGTTTTTAGCGAAAAGGCCTCCTGCCTGGTTTGCGGCATCAGCTACTCCACGTTTTTGCCGGCAAGCTTTTCCTTCAACAGCCCCCTGGGGGCCTGCCCGACGTGCAATGGGCTCGGCTCTATGATGGTCTTTGATCCTGACATGATTGTCCCAAACCCGCAACTCTCCTTGAGGCAAGGCTGCATCGCCCCGTGGGAAAACCGGCATTCGGTCTATTTCTTCCAGGTATTGGATGCCATCACTGGCCGCTATCAGGTAGGCATCCACACTCCTTTCAAGGATTTTCCAGAACCACTCAAGGATCTGTTGCTATATGGCTCCAAGGGCGAGCCTATAGACTTTTACCTGGAGCGCGATGGCCGGCGCTATACCTACGTCAGGCCCTTTGAAGGGGCCATTCCCAGCCTTGAACGGCGTTACAAGGAAACATCAACGCAACAAGTGCGAGAACAGATAGAACGATTCATGAACATCCAACCCTGCCCCGATTGTCATGGAGCACGCCTCAATCCGGAAAGCCTTGCAGTAAAGATTGGCGGCGAGTCTATTCATGATGTCAGCGCACGGTCCATAGCCGAACTTGTTGAATTCTTCCGTGCCGTTCAGCTCGCCCCACGGGAAAGGACTATCGCTGAACGCATACTGAGAGAAATTGGCGAAAGGCTCCTTTTCTTGACCCGCGTGGGACTGGGATACCTTACCCTGGACCGCGGATCAGCCACTCTTTCAGCCGGGGAATGGCAGCGTATCAGACTCGCCACCCAGATCAGTTCCAAGCTGACCGGAGTCCTTTACGTGCTGGACGAACCGAGTATAGGACTTCACCAGCGGGACAATCAGAGACTGCTGGGCACGCTTCAACAGATGCGTGATCTGGGAAATACAGTCCTTGTAGTAGAGCACGATGCGGAAACCATCCTTTCGGCAGACAGTGTCATCGATATGGGCCCGGAAGCCGGCGTTAGAGGCGGACACGTTGTGTTCAGCGGACGACCTTCAGCGCTTCTCGAACACGAGACCTCTATCACGGGCCAGTATCTGTCTGGTCGCAAGACCATACCGGTACCCACGAAGCGCCGTCCCTTGACAAAGGGATGCCTCACCCTCATTGGGGCATATTCAAACAACCTTAAAGACATCGCGGTTCGGTTTCCTCTAGGATGCTTTGTGTGTGTGACAGGCGTGTCGGGATCAGGCAAATCCACGTTGGTAATTGAAACACTCTACCGAGCTTTGGCTCGCCATCTCTATTATTCCACAAAAGGCGCGGGCAAGTTCAGGCAACTCACCGGTCTTGAAAAGGTCGACAGCGTTGTTCACCTAGACCAGTCTCCCATCGGACGTACCCCACGCTCAAATCCTGCAACATATTCCGGCCTATTTGCCTACGTCAGGGAGCTATTTGCCAGAACGCCCGATGCCAGGATCCGGGGATACAGGCCAGGACGTTTTAGCTTCAACGTAAAGGGCGGCAGGTGCGAGGCCTGTCGTGGAGAAGGGATCATCAAGATTGAGATGCATTTTCTTCCTGATGTTTATGTCACTTGCGATGTGTGCTGCCGCAAGCGTTACAACCGCGAAACCCTGGAGGTGAAATACAAGGGCAAAAATATATCTGACGTGCTGGATATGACAGTGAATCAGGCCCTTGCATTCTTTGGCAATGTGAAAAAGATAAGAACCAAACTCCAGACCCTGGCCGATGTGGGACTCAATTATGTCCAGTTGGGGCAGGCTGCTACGACACTATCCGGCGGGGAAGCACAGCGCCTGAAGCTGTCAAGAGAACTGAGCAAGCGAGGAACAGGGCGAACCGTCTATATTCTGGATGAACCAACCACGGGTCTGCATTTTGCCGACATTCAGAAACTCCTGGATGTGCTCAATCGGCTAGCCGATGCCGGCAATACGATTGTCGTGATCGAGCACAATATGGATGTGATCAAATCTGCCGACTATGTCATTGACCTCGGTCCGGAAGGCGGGGATGAAGGAGGACATGTGGTGGGATGCGGCAGGCCGCAAGAAATTGCAGAGCTGGCAGATTCCCACACGGGCAGGTTCCTGAGGAAGGTATTAGGTAACCGTTTACGGGTTCAGGGTTCAGAGGTTCAAGGTTCGGGTTTGTGAAGGTTAGTAAAAGAAAGGCAACCCTGAACGGTGAACTTTTGACCTGTGAACGCTTACGATATTAGATAGAAGGTCCTGATGTAAGCCTATAACAGAGCATGTCCAACTTGAGCCAAAAGTCCACGTTTTCGATAGACACATGGGCTGGACACCTGATCTCGGTTGGCGCAAAATTCAGAATGCCGCCAATGCCCGCCCTTACTAGAGTGTCCGCGACTTCTTGAGCCCTTTCGGGCTTTACGGCAATGACACCTATCTCGATGCCTTTTTCTTCGATCACGTGATTAATGGCTTCTGGAGGCTCGACCTTTATGCCTCCTATTCTTATGCCGGTCCTTTCCGGTCTCTTGTCGAATGCTGCCACAAAAGTGTAGCCCCTGTCCGCCAACGGGGCATGCCTTAAAAGGGCCGAGCCGAGATTCCCCACACCTACCAGCCCCAAACGCCATTCTCTGTCAGCCCCCAAGATCTTGCGGATTTCAAACAGGAGCTCTTTTACGTAATAGCCGAGGCCTCTGACTCCGAATCCGCCGAAGTAGGCAAGGTCCTTGCGTATCTGGGCAGGATTGCCCTCGCATATGTCGGCCAGAAGCCCCGAGGAAATGACCTCAACGCCCTTTTCATCCAATACGGCAAGATTTCTTGCATAAACTGACAGGCGTGATATGGCGATTGCAGGTATTTTCACGCTTGAATATTAAGGTATGATATTCTAGATAGGAAAGGGTTTGACGCCAAAAAACGAACAGGGTTGCGCACCACGATCGGCACCTGGTGGCAACCCTGTTCTGTTTTTTCTAATTAATGAGTGACTACTTCAAATAGTTTTGCGATCACTGATGAGTACGGATGTGCATAGATCAGAATCAAGGCAATAACCAGGGTATAGATCGCCAGCGCCTCAATCAAGGCCAGACCAATCAACATGGTCACAGTCACCTTACCCGAGGCCTCCGGGTTCCTGGCAATACCTTCAAGCCCACCCCTGACCGCATAACCCATGCCGATACCGCATCCAAAGGCTGCGATGCCAATACCAAAGCCAGCGGCAAACACGGATACCGTGAAGTACTTCAGGCCAGCAATGGCCGTCTCTGAACCTGCTGCATAGGCCACCGTGGAAAGGGCGAACAGCAAAAAGGCAGAAACAAAGGTTGAAAACGACAGTTTCTTGAACATAGACTTTTCCCTCCTTTACCAAAAAATTTTGTTCACGGGCTTCTTCCATATATAAAATCGCGAAGCGATCTTATGTTAATGAGCCTCTTCCATTGCAAGAGTAAAGTACATCGTAGAAAGCAAGTAAAACACAAAGGCCTGAATAAAGCACACAAGGAGACCCAACACCATCATGGGGAGGGGAGCAAAAAAGGCACCTGCCAGCATAAACAGAATCCCCAAAACCAGCTCCTTGCCCATCATGTTTCCAAAAAGACGGATGCTGAGCGACATAATTCGGGCCAGGTGGCCTATAGATTCAAGTACAACCATAAGCGGTGCCAACCACCATATCGGCCCAGTAAACTGCTTGATGTACTTGGCACCATGAGTCCTCACACCAATTATATGCGTCATAATAAACACAGGGATGGCACAAGATAGGGTCGTATTAAGGTTAGCGGTAGGGGGGAATAGCCCTGGCATAAGGCCTATAAGATTGCACACAAAGATGTAGATGAACACGGTGGCAAGTATTGGAAAGAAGCGGCGCCCTTCCTCACCGGTAATGTCCACGGTGAAATCTTCCAACCCATCAATCACGAACTCGAATAGGTTTTGCAACTTGGTCGGCACCATACTGATCCCTTTGGTGGCAAGAAGTGAAAAGACAATGAGGATGACCATCACAAACCATGAATAGATCACGTGGGGATAGTGGTGGGCAAAATCTCCCAGGCCAATGAGGTCAAAGAGTTGTACTAGGAAAAGAATTGGATGTTCCATATCACGCCGCCTCCTTGAAGATAATTTTCCCTATTTCATTAAGCGTCGCTATAAAAATGCTCGTAACTACAACAGAAAGGCCAATTATGAGACCCAAGGGATGCACGTAATGATCGGCTATCAATACAAATATGATAACAGCGCTGGCCAAAAAACGGATGTAGTATTTCCCTAAAACTACCCTGGTATTGGATAGATGGGGTGGTGTAAGAGCTTGCCTCAGAGAACGATACAACATATGAAAGTTGATCGTAACAATGAAACCGCCTGACAGGATTCCCCACGCAAAACGCCCCGGCGCAAAGATAAAGCCACAGACAGTAACCGCACAGAAGAGAATCCAGTTAGTGAGCGTAATAAACCTGAGCAGTTTCCTTTCTATATGCACAGACTGAGAGTCCCCCTTCCTTCTATAGTTTCTGGCTCTTTTTCATGGCCAGGTATATGTTGCGATATCCAGCGATGACGCCAAAGCCGAGAAAAACAAGCGTTAACCATGGCTGAGTATGAAATACCCGAGTGTCGAGCCAATACCCGATACCTAGTCCGATTACAACCGACAGGGCAATGGAAAAACTCAGGCTACTGTAATACCATAACTCTTTAAACAATTTTTTGGTATCTTCTTCCATGACAAAGAGCGCTTTTCCAAAAGCCCCAGTCTAGCAGCCAGCCAGCCTCTTGGAAAATCAAGCCGCTACCTACCACACCATGTCTGTCAAGTCAATCCTTAAATTCTCAAACCCTCAAAAACCTTGCTCGCGGCACTGATAGTCGTCTCGATATCTGCCTCGCTGTGAGCGCTCGACACGAATGCCGCCTCATACTGAGAAGGAGCCAGATAGATGCCCAGTTCCAGCATCTCCTTGTAATATCTGGCAAATAGGGCAACATCACTCTTTTGGGCCTCAGCAAAGTCTGAAACCGGTTGATCTGTGAAAAAAAGTCCCAGCATGGAGCCGACCCTGTTCATCACCACAGGCGCCCCCGCCTTTCCGGCAGCCTCTTTCAGTCCATCTTCCAACATGGCAGACCTGGATTCCAGCGTTTCATAGAACCCGGACTGCTGCAAACATTTTAGCGTTGCAATGCCTGCTGCCATGGCCACTGGGTTGCCTGAAAGGGTTCCAGCCTGATAAACGGGTCCTTCAGGGGCGATCTTGCTCATAAGCTCCGACTTTCCGCCATAGGCCCCCACCGGAAGGCCGCCGCCTATGACTTTGCCCATGCAGGTAAGGTCCGGAATGATGCCATACAAGGTCTGGGCGCCGCCATAAGCAACGCGAAAACCTGTCATGACCTCATCAAATATCAGGACGATCCCCTGGTCCCTGGTAAGCTTCCTTAAGGTTTCCAGGAAGCCGGGTTTGGGCGCCACAAGGCCCATGTTGCCGGCTACGGGTTCCACAATTACGGCGGCAATGGCCCCGGCCTTTTCCGAAAGAACTTCCCTTAGTCGCTCTTGGTCGTTATAGGGCAGCGACATGGTATTTCCAACGCATGCCTCAGGAACCCCCGGGCTTCCTGGAATGCCCAATGTGGCGACCCCGGAACCTGCCTGCACCAGGAAGCTGTCACCATGGCCATGGTAGCAACCGTCAAACTTGATAAGGAGATCCCGACCCGTTGCCCCCCTTGCCAGGCGAACAGCGCTTATGGTTGCCTCTGTTCCGGAGTTTACCATCCGGACCATCTCTACTGATGGAACGGCGTCAACCACCATCTCGGCCAGTTCCACCTCAAGATCCGTTGGCGCTCCAAAGCTGGTCCCCCTCGCCAGGACACCCTGAATGGCCGATATTACCTCTGGGTGTCGATGCCCCAAAATCATGGGGCCCCATGAGCCAACGTAGTCTATGAAAGCATTGCCATTGGCGTCAAATACCTTGGAACCCTGGGCTCGCTGTATGAACAGAGGGTCCATACCGACCGAGCGGCAGGCACGGACAGGGCTGTTAACGCCACCAGGGATGATTTTTCGGGCCTTGGCAAAGAGTCTTTCAGATACATCCTTTTCCATAAACGCAGCTCCTTTATCCATGTGTGTGCCGTTTTCTTGTTCACTTTTCTTTTCTTAAGTGCCTGATGAGAAGACCTAGAGATATCAATGCGACCCCAAGGGCCAATCCAAGTCGTGAGTTATGTCGATAATAGTAGTAAAATGGACCGGGTCCGGCCGGTCCATGACTAAAATCAAAGAGATAATATACTGTGAAAAAAGGGCCAGCAGCAAAACAGATAATATCTACGACACCCCTGAAGATCGTTTTCATAATGTGTTCTCCTTCCGGCCATGTCATGGTCCTCGGGGAATAATTTCATTTCTCACAATTTCGACACGTTGTCAACTCAATGAAAAACACTATCGCCTTGCAGAAAACGGTCCTTTTTCAAAGAAGCAGGATATGTTATTGGTGGCATTATTGATGCAAGGGGATATTCTCTATGATAGCCAAGAAGATACAATTCATCAAGACCGACATCTGGAGGGTCCGCTCAAGGGATCTTCCGCGGATACAATCGGTCTGGATTAGACTGTTGAGGATCATCATACTGTCTGTACGGGGATTTGACAAAGACAACTGCCTTTTCAGGGCGTCGGCCTTAACCTTTTATTCGTTGCTCTCCATTGTGCCAGTCGTGGCTATGGCCTTTGGCCTGGCTAAGGGGTTTGGATTTGAGAGAACCCTTGAAACACAACTCTTTGAGACATTTCAGGGTCAGGAAGAAGTTGTTCTTAGGGTGGTGAACTTTGCCCGTTCACTCCTTGAAAACACAAAAGGAGGCGTGATTGCCGGCGTGGGCATTCTGCTCCTCTTCTGGGCGGTTATCCGGGTCCTGGGAAACATCGAGAGTTCATTCAACCATATCTGGGGGATCAAGAAACCGAGAAGCTTCACAAGAAAGATAAGCGATTATCTTTCTGCTATGATTGTCTGTCCCATCCTGTTTATCGTGTCGAGTACGGTGACCGTGCTGATAAAGAGCCAGGTGAGTCTTGTGGTGCAGAAAATCGCCCTTCTGGGGGCCATCAGTCCCGTAATATTTTTCACCCTCCGATTGCTGCCCTACGGTGTGATTTGGGTCCTCTTCACCTTTGTCTACATGTTTATGCCTAATACAAAGATAAGGCTCGGATCAGGGATTTTTGCCGGTGTCGCGGCTGGCACACTGTATCAGCTTTTCCAGTTGGTGTACCTTTCTTTTCAAATTGGCGTGGCCAAATATAATGCCATTTATGGAAGCTTTGCGGCGCTTCCCCTTTTCCTCATATGGCTCCAGCTTAGCTGGATGATTGTGCTCTTTGGGGCAGAGCTCTGTTTTGCTCATCAGAACGAAGAGACCTATGAGTTTGAGCAGGATTGTTCGGCCATAAGTTATACCTTCAAAAAACTCCTCACGTTAAGAGTCGTACATCTGATGGTGAAAGGTTTTTCACAAGGAGGCAAATCGTTATCGGCCGTCCAGATTGCAAAGACACTGGAAATTCCTATCCGCCTGGTCCGTGAGATATTGAATGAACTAGTGAAATCGGGAGTTATTTCTGAGATATGTGACAACGAGAAAGAAGAGGCATCCTTTCAGCCTGCTCAGGACATTAACTTGTTTACTGTCAAATATGTCATTGATAGGCTGGAACAGCATGGCAGTGACAACATACCCGTTGCCAAGTCAAAGGAGATTGAGAGACTCTCTGAGTGCCTAAGGGTTTTTGGCGAGGTCATTGAGAAATCACCGGCAAATATGCTGCTAAAAGAAATATGATGACTTCGCCAAAAACGCGTCACTCTTTCCCCGTGGCGTCCCTCAAAACCTTTTCGATCTGTTTCTCTGTGAAGGGTTTGTGGAGTATGGCGTTTACTTTTGACTTGACACATTGGATTTAAAAGAATATTTAATTGATATAATATATATATAAATGTCATTCAATTATATTTAATAAGCTCACTCAATGTCATTAACTTTCCATCCATGAATGGACTTCACGGATGATAGCCTTTAGCAGTCAGCAATTAGCTGTTAGCCACAAAACCAATAAAAGCCAGCAGTTACGCTGAAAGCTAACCGCTGAGGGCTAATCGCTCCATCCGGAAATCTTTGATTTGTGGATGGACACTAGTTAAGTCCTGGCCCGAGGTCGCTTGTTCACGAGAATCATTCCCAGACTCACCAAAGTCAAAGCCAGGATAAGGTTCGGAGTCATCACCTCTCCCAAGATCAAAATCCCGCTTAGAAACACTCCAACGACCGGTGTGAAAAAGGAAAAGGCATGGAGCAAACTCACAGAGTACCGGTGGATGAGCTGAAACCAGACCAGATAGCTAATAAAGGCTACAACAATACACTGATAGAACAACGAGAATCCAGTCACAAAGGAAAATCCTGACAAAATGGGATCCTCCAGCGCGACGCTTATGAGGAACAGCAAAGGCGCGGAAAAGAAGACCTGGTAGAAAAGCGTCTGCAAGGGCACGGTCCGGTGGGAGAGGTATTTCTTCAGGTAGACTGTCGTAGCCGCCCACAAGACACCTGCTGCCAAGGCCATTAGATCACCTGGCAAAGTGCTAATGGAAAAAGAGGCCAGTCCCCTCATAAACAGGGAAACCACGCCGGCAAAAGCTAGGACAAGTCCAGTGGCCTTCCAGACATTGAGCCGGTCCCCTTCGAGGAAAAAATGGGCCCCTACAGCTGCAAAGAACGGGGCAGTGTACACGAGGACGTACGTTCTGGACGCGAGGGTGTATTGCAGCCCGACATAGAT
>DAOUWN010000216.1 GCA_030667105.1 Deltaproteobacteria bacterium | reverse complement strand
TCATCACGCGCAACCTTGAAGATGCCTGCGATCTGAGATACCATGCTATGAGGCCTGAGTGCCGTGCTCAACACTATACGGTCAGGAGAGAGAATCACCCTGCGTCTCAGCGAAGGCTCTACAAAACTTATCTTCACTGTTCCCTCTGCTTCGACAACCTCGGGAGGCCTTTCTTGTTCGTACCTGACAAAGATAACCCCCCGCTTGCGGGCCTCCTTGTAGAAGAGTTCTTTGAACCCGAATGATCGAATATCTCTATACAGGACGATCACATCCATATCCGGGTTTGAGTTCTTAAGCCTTATGGAATTCGCGATAGCCTGGCTACAACATACGCGGCTACAATATGGATGTTCCTCGGTCCTTGAGCCGACACATTGTATCATGACCAGCGAGCGGAAAGACTTTACAAGCTCCGGCTGCTTATCAATGTCACTATTTAGCTCGCTCTGTGTAATGACATGAGAATTCCTTCCGTACAGATAGCCGTCGGGCCGGTATTCCTCTGCTCCCGTAGCAATAATCGCCGTGCCGTGCCGGACAGATACTCGTGTTCCGTCACCTTTCTGGATATTGGTAAGGAAGCTTCCCACATGTCCGGTGAATCCCTCTACCACGGCCCTGGTATGTACGGTGACACGCGAATGCTCTTCTACCCTTTGTATGAGTTCCCTAAGATGTTTTGCCGGATCAAATCCCTCAAGGGTCAGCGGGCTGTCAATGTGACGTCCTCCGAGGTGATCAGATTGTTCCACAACATGGGTTTCGAACCCTTGATCCGCCAGCGTAAGCGCCGCTGTAAGACCCGCAAGGCCTCCACCTACCACAAGACCTGCAGGTACCACGGGCACCCGTTTGCTCGTAATCGGTTCCTGAAGGGCAACGCGCTTAACGGACATTCGAATCAGGTCTTTGGCTTTCCGTGTGGCCAATGCCGGTGCGTGTGCATGAACCCACGAACACTGGTTCCTGATATTTGCCATTTCCAGGAGATAGGCGTTAAGACCGGCTTCCCGCAGGGTAGCCCTAAAAAGTGGTTCATGGGTTTTAGGGGAACACGATGCGATCACCACGCGGTTGAGATCATGTTCTTCAATAAGTTCTTTCAGCCGCATCTTGGAATCGGTGGAGCAGGCAAAGAGGAAAACGTCTGACAGAACCACGCCCGGTAGTTGCCGGGCATACTCAGCCGCAGCTTCAACATCAACCACTCCGGCAATGTTTGTTCCACAGCAACAGACAAACACGCCGATTCGCGTTTCGCGCCCAAAGAGAGAGCGCTCCGGAGGAAGAGAAGGAAGGGTGATTTCATATCCCCGAACAGAAGCAATGGGAAGCGTTGCCCGTGCAGCAGCAGCGCTTGCCTGGGTCACTGTCTCGGGTATGTCCTTGGGGCCCTCAAACCCCCCGCATACATAAACGCCTTCTCGTGACGTGCTCTGGGGATCTCCCGTTTGAGTCTTGACAAACCCAAAGGGGTTAAGATCGATCCCGAGCCGTTCTGCAAGAGGGCCGGCTTCAGAAGATGGAGCAAGGCCGACGGAAAGCACTACCATGGAAAACGTCTCTTCTCGTTTTTCACCTGTCTCGGGATCCTGGTATGAAAGGACAAGATCTTTGGTTATTGGATTTTCTGCCACGCGTGATATCATTGATCTTACATAACGAACTTTGCTTTGTTTCTTTGCACGCTCGCAATAGGCGTCGAATCCCTTGCCCTGGGCCCTCAAGTCTATATAGAAGATAGTGGCCTTGAGTCCCGAATGATGATCCGTTGCAATGACAGCCTCCTTTGTGGCAGTCACACAGCATATCGAGGAGCAAAATTCTCGGCCGCTTCTGATAGATTCCCTGGAACCGACACACTGTATCCATGCAACCTTTTCCGGCACTGTTCTGTCTGAAGGGCGTAGTATGTGCCCATCCGACGGGCCGGTTGCCGACATGAACCTCTCGAATTCCATGGTGGTGACAACGTTTTGATATCTTCCGTAGCCGTACTCCTGCGCTCTTTCTGCTTTGAAGAGATCAAAGCCGGGCGCAAGTATGACCGATCCCACCTTCAGTGAGATCTCTTGATCGGTTTGGTTGAAATCGATTGCGTTGGTCTTGCAGAACTTCTCGCAGGCCCGGCATTTTCCCTTCTTGAAGTAAATGCAGTGGTCCCGGTCAATTGCGTATACGAGCGGGACCGCTTGAGGGTATTGCAGATAGATCGCCTTGCGACTTTGTAATCCTTCGTTGTATTCATCATCAACGTTTACCGGACATTTTTGTGCGCATATGCCGCATCCAACGCACTTATCTTCATCCACGTAACGCGCGTACTTTTTAACGTGAGCAGTCAGATTCCAGGTCGATCCTTCCAGCCCCATAAGCTCGGCCAAGGTTATGATATTTATATTGGGATGGCTCGCGCAATCGATGAGCTTTGGAGAGATCATACACATGGCACAGTCATTAGTAGGGAAGGTTTTGTCGAGCTGGCTCATCCTGCCGCCAATAGAGCTCTTTCGCTCCACGAGATAAACCAGGTATCCTGCTTCGGCGAGATCAATGGATGCCTGAATGCCGCCGATCCCGCCGCCGACCACCATTACTGCGCCCGTTGGCTCTTTTGTCTGCGTATTTGTCACTGCCTCAACAGCTCTTTCTTTTCCAAAAACGGTATCGGATCCACCATGTGGCGTTTGAGCCATGTGGTAGTTCCTTTGAGTCCGAGGGCCAGGCCGATTAATTCCGTAAAATAGAATATCGGGATATTGTAATTCCCCTTAAAATCTATAGATATATCTTTCTGGTATAAGTCGAGATTTGCCTGGCACATCTGGCAGGAGACAACGATACACTCCGCCTCTGCTTCAAGCGCCTTGTCATAAAGCTTCTTCACTAAGTTATACATGATATCCTTGCGAGACACGGAAAAGCTTGCGCCGCAGCAGTCTGTCTTGTACGACCACGGCCTGATATCAACCCCAAGAGCCTCACAAATGTTATCCATGTCACACGGGTTCTCATAATCAACGCTCCCTGTCACGTTGGGAGGACGGTTTGCCATGCAGCCGTAATAGCAGACAGCTCTTATGGCATCGAGAGGAAACTTGAGACGCGACCGTATCTTTTCCAGCCATTCAGTTTGCCCTATGAACGAGGCCAGGTCATATATGCGGAGACTGGATTTGACCTCTTTCTGTGCCCGTTTCAAACGGTTGAAACAAAGCGGGCAGGGGACCACCATGTGGTTCCCAAGCCGTTCGGCTCCTGACAGATTCAGCGCCGGAAGCGTGAGCGCCAGTTCCTCGTCCAGGCTGTGTGCTGAGGTGGCTCCACAGCAAGTCCAGTCAGGCAGTTCGTGCAGATGTATGTCCAGGGAAGCGCACACAGCCCTTGTTGACTCGTCATAGTCCCTTGCTGAAGACTCTAAAGAACAACCCGGATAATACGTTACGTCCATTATTCACCTGACCGGGATAACCCGGAATCTATTTTTCGAAGAGTTTCCTTACTGCTTCCTTTGCCCCGGTTTTTTGCGGCATGAACCCGAGCCGGCCCCGTTTGAGCATCTCAATGCCGAGATTGAGATTACTTATCATCTCCTTTACATCAATCCTCTTTTCTGCCTTTGCGCTCTTTAATTGATAAGCGCCCATGAGAAAGGCTTCATTGACACGACCAAATCTTCTGATGTTTTCCAAAAAGACCTGGTGAAAGGCCGCGACAGCCCCCTCTGCCGGTTTGTCTCCTTGACTCAATACCAACTGCTTAAGGTAGTCCATGAGCTTTGGTATATCAATCTCGTGCGGACATCGGGTAAAGCAGGTCTCACAAGAAGCACACACCCAGATAGTGCTTGCCTGGGCAATCTCTTCCCTAAGGCCCAGTTGAACCATCCTGATGATCTGGTGGGGATCATAATCCATGGCAAAGGTGACCGGGCAACCGTTGGTACATTTTTCGCACTGGTAACAGGCAAAGAGGTCCACGCCGCTATCAAAAGCCACCTGTCTTGCAAAACCCGATTCGATCCTTGTTATATCGTTGTTTACTTGCATGGCATTCCTTCTCGTTACTCGACTACTGACGCCTTGGCGAGTTCTTTCATCTTTAGAGGAGCAATTTTCCGGTAAACCTCTTCCGGACGCTTCTTCTCGCCGTCCACCATGAGAAGGTCATCCTCAACGGATATCTCGAAAAGGCGCTCGTTCTCCTTAAGATAGGGGAGTATTAGTCGCCAGTCCTCTCGGGTCAATTCGCCAAAAGCGCCCCCGTTCAATTGTTCCTCTACTAGTATTCTATTTGGATCACGGACATATATGGCCCCTCCGGCAGCGAGCGAGAAGAGGTTGGAACCCGGATACGGCGTTGGTTGCGGTTGAACAGCGCCTTGGTGATCGAATTC
>DAOUWN010000107.1 GCA_030667105.1 Deltaproteobacteria bacterium | reverse complement strand
GGTTGTCATGAGTGTAGGCTCGATCCAGCAATGTAACCGCTCCAATTATTATCCACTACCGCACGAACCTCCGTAACTACTGCACGATGTCCCGCACGAACCCCCTGAAGCTAGATTCGAAGAGATCTTAAACCCGGCTCCCATGGGCGTGTCAATGTAGTCCACGTTGACAGGTTTTACCTGTTCAAACAACTGACTGTTTATGACGTAGGTAATACCGTTATCATTGAAAGTTTCATCATCTTCTTTAGGCCCGTCCAGGGCCATGCCCAAAGAGGGGCCGCCTCACCCGCCATGATTCAACATGATTCTGATGGAGGGGGCCTCTTCTTTGTCCTTAAGAAAGTCCTTTATGATTGCACTTGCATTCTCGGCAACTTGAAACATCTCGTCCTCCCTGACTTAGGGTTTATTCAACGGCCTCATTAATCTATGCATTAAGGACTGTTTGTCAACTAGCTGGTGCCCATCCACGAATGGTTTTCAAATCAAAGGGCACTGGCGTATGTTTCCAATTCAGAAATGAGCAATTTTTTCTCTGAGCAAGGCCGCACAAGGGTTTACGCCGAGAGGTACTTTTCGTACGTCGCAGGCGAAAACCCGCGGAGAACGCCGCTCAGAGGAAAAAGGGCCATTTATGGATGGAAACTAGCTGAAAGGCTTGGGGAGATACAATCTGCACACCTCTTCATTCTTTGCTTCTTGTGCCTTTTGTATTCCTTCAAATCAAGGCCTTCTTCAATAGCCGCTAGACACCTGTGACACAAGATACAGAAATTCAAATCTTTGCCGGTTGCGGCGTTAACCTCCTTTCCGCACACTTGACATCTCTTAGATGTGCCAAATGTCCTTCCGCACTCTATGCATTTTCTCATTCTGTCCCTGGAACCCTTTCAAGCAGAATCTGAAGCGACACCTCTGCGCAAGAACGTCTGGGTCCTCTTGAAACATATCAGAGTAACTGACGGAAGGTCAAGACAGGAATTATAATCCAGAATAGTTGCTCCTATTGCTCTTGTTCAAGAATTGGTTGCGGAAGGCCTGCAATTCATGTAAATGGACTACAACATATCGACAAAGGTAGCGCTACTTGTTAGGTGGGAGGAGACAGATGTTCATCATTGAATTTAACGAAAATATTTCTTTTGGTCAAATACCCGATGAGGCCGGGATAACAGATCTGGCCCGAAGCGGAGTCAAGACAGTGGTTGATTTGAGAACCGATGAAGAAAGCAGCGGATCCAACGAACCAGTACTGACCCGGAATGCGGGGCTCAGATATATTCATCTTCCTGTGACACGGGACGGATTGTCAGAAGAGAAACTAAGCATGTTCTATCAGACTGTTTTCGATGAAGACAAATACCCCGTGTACATCCACGGAGAAAGCGGCATAAGGCCGGTTGCCTTGCTGCTGACTATTTCCGCCTTAAATGAAGGCAAAACCGTGGTCGAGGTTGTCGAAGATGCCAAGAAACTGAAGACCCCCGCAAAATATGCGCCGGAACTTGTGAAGTTCGTGGAGGGCTTTTTTCGCGGTCGCAAGGGACACGATGGACACGAGGCCGTTGCCATGGAGGTGATCGATCGATGGCTCAGGCCGAAAAACCGGGGCGCCATTGCGGATGCCGACGGCTCCTCCAAGGTCAAAGGGCCGTGTGGAGACACCATTGAAATATACCTCAAGATAGAAAATGAACGCATTGAACAGGCCCGCTACGTGGCCGACGGGTGTCCAAATAGCGTTGCTTGCGCTTCTGTGGGCGCTGAACTTGCCGAAGGCAAATTGTTGAATGAGGCCTATGACTTGAGCCATGAGGATATCATCCGTTCGTTGAGGGGCCTGCCAACAGAGGAACAGCATTGCGCCAAGCTGACCATAACATCGTTGCGCGAAGCCATTGACCAGTACTTCAAGACGAAAAAGCGCCCGCCAGCATGGCCACCCAAATAGAAAACATCTTGTTTGTGTGCACGGGAAACATCTGTCGAAGTCCCTTTGCTGAAGGCCTGTCGAGAAAGCTCCTGGGCGAAAAAGGCCTTGAAGGCATTGCGGTCGGTTCTGCAGGTTTGTCTGCCCTTCCGGGCAATTCTGCCACCTCTTTGGCTCAACGTGTTGCTGCTGAGTATGACGTTGACCTTTCTCGCCATTCGGCCAAACCCGTATCCGAAAAGATTCTGACTTCGTCTGACCTTGTCCTGGTTATGGAACGATCCCACGAAGAAGATCTTTTGGCATCCTTTCCTGATGCAGCCGGCAGGGTCTTGTTGCTCAGGCATTTTGGTCGACATGGTTCCAGACGGCGGGGTATTGCCGATCCATACGGGCTCCAATACGAGGCATATCGCTTCTGCTTTCTCGATATCCAGGATGCAGTTTCAGGACTGGTCGAATATCTGTCTGGGGGCGCAAAGACCTTTGAACCGATTCTGGTTAGCTGCTACGAGGGATACAAAACCAACGAATCTCCCCGGTCTTTTGAATGGGCGGGCCAGACCTATAAAATCATGAAGATCGTTGACCGTTGGTATGATGCGAACCTGGACGAAAGATCAGAGGTCTTGGATTATTTCAAGGTCCGGGCTGACGATGAGTCCACGTACATCATACGATACAATCGACTCTTTGATAGTTGGGCGATAATGCTTCGTTAGTGCACATTTTCGTAGATCCCACTAGTGCGCTGTCCCAAAAGCTCTGTATTCGATTTTGGCAATTCAACATGTTGCCGGAGCATCATAACGGCTGTCAAAATCCGAATACCGAATATCAAAATCCGAAACAATATCAAAATTCAAATGCTCAAAATTCAAAACATACAAAAGAAGTTTAGCCCCGTGTCTTTTAATGTTTTGGTCATTCGAAATTGTTTCGAATTTCGATATTCGAATTTGCGCCTGACGGCTTGAAGACAGCACGAGTTTCAGCGTCTCTGACAGATGGATGAAATGTATGTACTTCTGCGATATTTCATTTTGCCATTTCAAGCTCCAGAATCTATGAGACGGGGCACTAGCATTGGCACCACAAAATGGCATGAATCGAGCGGGATGTAGCAAGGAGAAACTGCTCGACAATATGGTTGCCCTGTTTTACAATTTGTATCAGCATAAAGGGACGGGAAATGCACCCGGGAGCCGCTATTGAACCTAAGCCGCCTGCACAATATTAGTCTGAAGTGGAAGCTTATTATTCCATTTCTTTTCCTCGCTTTTATGGGAGCGACGGCTCTTTTTGTGGTTTCTTATCGTTTTCAGGCTGACCTGATCCACCTGAACGAAGAAAAGCGCCTTAGAAACAAATACCAGTATTTTCTGAATGACATTGAGTTCAAGACGAATATGGCCACGAGTCTTGCCTACCTGGTGGCCACGAATCCTGATGTGGCGGAGGCTTTTGCCAAGAGGGACCGGAAACGATTGATAGAGCTTTTGCATCCCGCTTACAAGAGACTGCACAAGGACTTTGCCATCAAGATATTTCACTTTCATGTGCCGCCCGCCACCTCTTTCCTGCGCCTCCATGCTTTGGATCAATACGGAGAAGAGATGGAGGCTTACAGACAAACGATCAATAAAGCGAGGAAAAGCGGCGCTGGGGTCGGAGGCCTGGAGTGGGGAGTCTTTGGTTTTGGCATACGAAGTGTGGTCCCGGTTTTTTATGAAGGCAATCAGATCGGGACCGTGGAGTTCGGGCTTTCTTGTGGGGAGCCGCTGCTTCAAGAATTCAAGAAACACTTCGGCTCGGATTTGACCCTCTACATGCAAGGGGAACCTGTTGCGGACAAACCAAAGGTTTTTGCCTCAACCATGACCAGAGGGCTTCTTCCATCTGCACTTTTCAGCCAGGTTTTCAATACCGGCGATGTCGTATTTCATGGTGGCAAATGGAATGGCAGGGATGTTGCCATTATCGCAGGGCCTGTTCGTGACTTTTCGTCCAAGATCGTTGCTGTGTTGGAAATCACCGTGGATCGATCTCCCACACTGGCCCTTCTTAAGCGATATGGCACCATTGCCGGAATCATCGGCTTTGTAGGTCTTGTCTTCTCCATATCTTTTGTCTGGCTTATATCACTGTTTTTTACAAAGCGTATTCAAAAGGTAATGGATGCTGCAGAGGAAATCGCGGCAGGTCATCGTGATGCCAGAATCGCAGTCAAGGGCGCTGATGAACTGGGAATCATGGCTCGCGCCATCAATGATATGTTAACCTCGTTAGAAGAATCACGGCGAACAATCAAGGATTATGCCGAAAATCTTGAGTTGATGGTGGAAGAGCGGACCCGTAGCCTCAAGGAATCCGAACAGACATACAGAACCCTGGTTGAAAACGTGCCCCTTATTGTCTATTTCGTCTTGGCCGACGAAACAGCCATGTTTATGAACATGTTCGTTGAACAGATGATCGGCGTGTCGCCTCAGCAGGTGAGTGGGCATCACGAAGTATGGGCCGAGCACATTCACCCGCACGACAGGGCACGCGTTGTCGCTCATTTTGATGAATGTTTGAGTAAGGGCAAGGAGTTCCATGCTGAATACAGGATGATTCACAAAGATGGCCACGCCGTCTATGTCGTTGACCATGCTATTCCCGTTTTTGACGATGGAAATGAGCTGATAAGGATGGACGGCATCATAATGGATGTTACGGCACGTAAAGAACTCCAGGAAAAGATCGTGCAGACCGAAGAACTCGAAACCCTGAGCGCGGTTTCGGCCCGTCTGGCCCATGAGATCCGGAACCCCCTGACTTCTATAGGCGGACTGACCAGGCGTTTGCTCAAATCCTACGAGCCATCAGATCCAAGAAGGAAAAAGGGCGAGTTGATCGTAGAAGAGGTCAAGAGACTTGAAAAGATACTCAAGATGATGACAGCCTACATTGAACCCAAATCGATTCAATTGCGGCCTTGTAACCTCAATCGAGTTGTGAGCAGTGCTGTTGAAAAGATAAAGGCTGAGTCTCAACAGGAAGGTTTTTCAGTTAAATTGGACACAGATGACAACCTTCCCACGATAAAACTGGACTGTGATCTGTTTGAAAAAGTCCTGATCAATCTTCTGGAAAACGCCTTCTATCGAATGCAGGGAAAGGGTGAAATTGAAGTAGCTACAGGAAAAAGCGGCGGATATGCGATAGTGAACCTGGCTTACAGGGTCGGTTATATTTCAGATGATGACATCGAGCAGTTCTTCTATCCCTTTGTGGTAGACTATCCCTTCCCAAAAGGCGTTTCGGGTGAAAACATCATGGATCTGCCCATTTGCACGGTGCTTATCCACAAGCACGGGGGAATTATCAATGTGAACAAAGAAGACGACAATCTGGTGAGGATCACTGTATCTCTTCCTCTCGAGTAGGTCAGAAAACCGCAAAAGGAGTCTTCATATGCAGATATTTGTCTCCGGATCGTTGGCCTATGACCGCATCATGGACTTTCCGGGAAGGTTTGCGGATCACATCTTGCCCGATAAAATCCATGTCCTCAATGTCTGTTTTACTGTTAACGGCCTGAAGGAAAAATGCGGTGGCACAGCCGGCAACATCGCATACAGCCTGGCGTTGCTGGGAGAGCGGCCGCAGATTTTAGCCACAGCCGGCAAGGACTTTGACAGATATGAAGCCTGGCTGCTAAAGCAGGAGCTTTCCTTGCAGACAATCCGCAGGATTCCAGAGGAATTCACTGCCGGGGCTTACATCACGACCGATCAGGCCGACAATCAAATCACCGGGTTTAACCCGGGAGCCATGAAGTACCCTTCCCTGTTCAAATTTGATGGCATAGACCCTCAAAAAGCGCTGGCCATTATAGCCCCCGGAAACATCGAAGACATGATCACATACACCGCCACGTGCAAAGAAAAAAGGGTTCCCTATATCTTCGATCCAGGCCAGTCCATCCCGGCCTTGTCAGGAGATCAATTGGCAGACATGCTCACGGACTCCAGCCTCTTGATCTCCAACGACTATGAGTTAGAGATGATTATGCGGGCCACGGAGCTGGAAAAAGTCCAACTCCTCCAACGCACCGGGGCCATTGTTACGACCCTGGGAGAAAACGGCTCTCTCATTTGCAGCGATAACGAGGAAGTCAATATCCCTGCTACCCCTGTAGCTAGCGTCCTGGATCCCACGGGGGCGGGAGACGCCTATCGGGCAGGCCTGATCAAGGGGCTTGTTATGGGAAAAAGCCTTCCGGACGCTGCCCACATGGGTGCAATCTGCGCCAGCTACGCCGTGGAATGCTATGGTACCCAGGATCACAGTTTCTCTGAGGAAGAGTTCTGGGCTCGTTATGAAGAAAACTTTGGATTAGTGATGTAGCTCAAGAAACTTCCCTGCACTTTCAGCTTTCAGCTCCCATGATCTTACCGCTTCAAGCCCGCTGCTTCAGCACAAATTGTATTGATGAGCCATTTTTGTCGAAAATTATTGAAATTTTTCACGCAAACAAAAAAAAATATGATAAATCTCAATGGAATCTCAATCGGAGGTTATACCAATGATCAATTTTTCAAAATCTTCAACCAAGTATATATTATTTGCCTTTATCACCATCTTGCTTGTTTCTATAAACCTGTCTTTCAGCCTTGCCGAGATTAAAGGGATACCCAAATATATTGGCTCATTGGCCTGTAAGGCCTGTCATGAGAAGGAATATAAAAGCTTTGTGACCTATGCAAAAAAGAGCACATCTTTTAAGAGCATTGAGAGGGTTAAGAAAGAGCTAACGAAAAAGGAGATTGAAGGTTGCTACTACTGCCATACGACCGGATATGGCAAACCGGGTGGTTTCGTAAGTCTGGAAAAGACGCCTCATTTGAAAAATGCTGGCTGTGAGGTATGTCATGGTCCTGGGGAGTTTCATGTGAAGGCAAAGGATCCCTCCTATATAAAGAGGCGTTTGACCACAGAAGACTGTGAGGTCTGTCACACCTCGGAAAGGGTCAAGGCCTTCAGATACAAACCCTTGATTCATGGGGGCGCGCATTAGTACGTATCGGAATTTCTACAGCCTGTTGAAATGACAGGCCTTTGTCGGCAGCATTATCTGTTGCCTCACAGCTCGGAGAGGGCAAAGCCTCTAAGTTCAATCAGGAG
>DAOUWN010000038.1 GCA_030667105.1 Deltaproteobacteria bacterium | reverse complement strand
AGTTCGGCGTAGCCGACTACAGCCTCACCCTTGCCGCCTTGAATCTGCGGCATCCTCGACTTTTGCAACGTCAGGGTCAACAAGGCCGGGGTGGTGGCATCAGTGGCATGCTGTTGCCACGGCCAGACGCTCTTCATCGTCTTTTGTTGGGGCTTCTTCCGACCCTTCCATGCGCAGGCACCATTGTCTATACTTGCATTCCAATTGATCGCAATGGGCTGCCGATCTGCCGAAGCAGTCAAAGTTGCCTTCTTTGAGTTGTTTCTTGTGAATGATGGGAGAGATGACTTCCCTGAAGCACGAGTTGCAAAGGGACGAGCTGATATCGTCAGGCCCCCAGGGAATAGCGGAAGCTTTTTCCCACTCCTCGCCGCATTTGACACACTTAACACGCAATCTGTTCATGCCTTCCCCATACCGATCCTTGCAGTTGACGGAGTTGCATATGCGGTTTATGTCTACAAGAAAACTGCCTATATGAGACTTTGCTTCAGAAATCAAGGATTATTTTCCTTTGTTTGTTGATTCGTGCGAAAAACATTGGTATCAACGAAAAGCTACGAAAAAGGTAACCGTTGAAGAGAGAAAAGTGACCGGCACGCATCCCATCATTGTACTTGTTGGTATCTTCGGAACATCGTTTGTGCTTGCCCTATCGGGCGCCCTCATGCCCGGCCCTGTTCTGACGGTCACCATAACGGAGAGTTCCAGGCGCGGGTTTTGGGCCGGCCCTCTGATTATAGTAGGTCACGGCATACTTGAGCTTTGCCTGGTTATTCTGTTGCTCCTCGGACTCGGGCCGTACCTCAAGAAAGATGTTGTTTTTGGCATTATCGGGCTGTCCGGGGCCTTGATCTTGATATGGATGGCCCTGGGGATGTTCCGGTCCATTCCGTCCTTGACCCTTAAGCTTGATCAGAAGGCCCAGACAGGCGCCCATCCGGTGTTGTCCGGAATACTCATGAGTCTTGCCAACCCTTACTGGCTCATCTGGTGGGCAACCATCGGTTTGGGCTATATTGTGTATGCCATGAAATTCGGCGCTGTGGGCGTAATCACTTTTTTCTCGGGACACATCCTGGCAGACTTTGCCTGGTACTCGGCTGTGTCCCTTGCCGTCTCAAGGGGCCGAGGGTTCATGAAGGACAAGACGTACAAAGGGGTTGTAGCAGTCTGTGCTTTTGGTCTGGTAGTCTTTAGTCTCTGGTTCGGATTTATTGGAATCCAAAAATTGGCCTCTGCCGTGGCTTCCTAGGGCGTGTGTGAGCCGCCTCTGGATTTAGCCTCTAAGGTCCCAGCCATATGTCTGCCACAAAACAATACGCTTTCGCTGCAAGCGCCTGTCTTCTTGGTTACCACTGCCGGTATGACGGCAGGACTAGCCCCAGTCCAACACTGGTGAAACGGGTTGCCAATGAAGCCGTGCTTCCTGTCTGTCCTGAGCAATTGGGAGGCCTTCCTACCCCCAGAGTCCCTTCATATCTTCACGGAGGCGATGGGTTCGATGTCTTGGAGGGCCGGGCCAGGGTTCTTAACGGCAACGGTCTTGACGTAACGGATGCCTTTTTGAAGGGCGCCTTTGCGGCCCTGAGAAAAATCAGGGAAGAGGATGTTCAGGTATGCTTCATGAAAGACAAAAGCCCTTCGTGAGCCCCGGGCTGCCGGTCAGGCGACGGGCATGCGATCGGAGTGGCAGCCGCGGTGTTGGTGCGCGAAGGTATCGAAATCCGGGAAGTGAAAGCCAGGGCAATAGATTGAGGATCGGGTATCTTGGCGTAGTCCGTTGTGAAATTCGTGTGTTTTTTGCAGAATATCGTTTCTTTCCTATATATTGATCTTACCATGAAGTATTATTTGTTTCCGCTGGGTCTTTTTGTCTACGGCCTGGTCATATTTCTTCAGAAAATCAGGATTGGGGCCGCGGCAAGGACATAAGGGCTCGCTCAAGAATAACTTCACTTTTTGATGCGCCGAGTCCATGCCGATGTCACATCAAATACGAATCCGTTACTGAAAATACAGATCTTGCTTTGAGAGATCCGAAAGGGTTATTGCGCGTCCTCCCTATGGCCTTTCGGGTGGGTTCAAAACCGCTGGCCTTTTTCAACTGTTTGTAATATGTGATACAAGTTCTCCGTGACCTGGGGTAGAGATGATGTGACACCATGATGCGCGCTGTTGTCTGGTTGCAGATTGTTCTTGTCTTGTGCTGTGTGGCGTATTCGACCTATGCGCTTTTCCAGGGTGATTTTGAGCAAGCGTTTCTTCCATATCCGATACTTATCCTGTATTATCTTTTGTTTTCCCGAAGAAAAATCAAAAAAACCGCCTCATCAGAAGAACAAGATCCGACAGTTTGATATTGACCTGCGATTGAACGGACAGAGGGCAAACACAAACCGATGATTCGCAAAGCGACTGTTCATGACGTGAAGGCCATTCACGGGCTTTTGAATAGACATGCTGCCCGGGGAGAATTGCTGCCTCGGGCGCTAAGCGACCTCTATGACGCCTTGAGGGATTTTAGCATCTTTCAGGAGAAACCCCCGGGACCCATTATCGGTGTTTGTGCCTTTCATGTCTGTTGGGAAGACCTGGCAGAGATCCGCTCGCTGGCAGTTCGCGAGCGATATCAGAGGCGAGGGATAGGCTCGGCTCTTGTGACTGCAGCTCTAGCCGAAGGCCACGACCTGGGAATCAAACGGGTTTTTGCGCTAACATATCGTCCTGCTTTTTTTGCCAAGCATGGATTTCAAACAATAGACAAGGCGTTGTTGCCGCAAAAAATATGGGCGGACTGTCTCAAGTGTGTGAAGTTTCCAGACTGCGATGAGATAGCCATGCTGAAGTTTCTTGGAGATGAGGAGCCAAAATGATCGATTCAGGTCCGGTTGTAGATTCCATCATGGCGAGACTGGCTCAAAATGTCCTGGACGCCTATGAGGTCTTCTATACTTCCTCCAAGGGACTCACCCTTGAGATCAAGGATGGCGTCCTGGACGTTTTTGTGGCGGCTGAGAATGTTGGCCTAAGCATAAGAGCGCTAAAGGGCCAACGGTTGGGATTTGCCTATTGCACAGACTTGTCACCAGGCGCCGTGTCTGATCTGGTGGATCGGGTGGTTCAAGGGACTTCTTCGACAGACCCGGACCCCTTTGTTGGATTCCCCTCACCATCTGAGAAAGCCCAGCCTCTGCTTGAACAGTTCGACTGTGATCTTGCCACGATTCCTGTTGAGAAGAAGATTGACAGGGCAAGAAGTCTTGAATCTGCGGCACGGTCATCCGATCAGCGCATCAAGAAGGTTCGAAAGGCGAGTTACAATGAGACCGCTGGCACTGTAACCATCTGTAACCACACCGGTCTTAAGCTTTCCTATGAGAAGACCTTTGTTACCGGCAGCGTTCTTGTGGTAGCTGAAGATGGAGAAGATGCCGAAATGGGATGGGATTGTGGTTTTTCGCCTTTTTTTGATCAACTCGACATGGAGGCCATCGGCGCCACTGCAGCCAGAAGGGCGATCAGCATGCTCGGTGCCAGGCCCCTGACGAGCATGCATGTGCCTGCCATACTTCCTCCCTGGGTAGCCTCTGAGGTCTTGCAGGTGCTGTCGGCATCCTTTATGGCCGATAACGTGCAGAAGGGAAAATCGATATTGGTCGGCCGTTTGGGTGAATCGATCTTTTCACCCCATGTGACTATTGTGGACGATGGGCTCTATTCAGGTGGCATGGCCTCGAGTCCCTTTGATGACGAGGGATCCCTCCACGAGCGGAGCGTGTTGGTTTCTGAGGGCATTGTGCAGGGTCTGTTGTATGACCAATATACGGCCAACAAGGAAAACCGGCATTCTACGGGTAACGCAGGACGCAGGGGAATAACGGCGCCTCCAACAGTGCAAAGCACGAATTTGTATATCAAAAGCGGTTCGTCTCATCCGGATGAGCTTCTGTCGTCTGTGGATAAAGGCCTTATGGTTACTGATATCATGGGGCTGCACACGGCAGATCCTATCTCCGGAGACTTTTCTGTGGGAGCCGCTGGTTTGTGGATTGAAAAGGGCGAAACTGCGTTTCCGGTAAAGGGTGTTGCCGTTTCCGGGAATCTCGTGACGCTTTTTGCGGCCGTGGACGGTGTGGGCAGTGACCTCAAATTTTATGGCCCCTCCGGATCTCCGACCCTCAGGGTTTCCGACCTTAACATCGCCGGTGGCGGCTCGTGAGTTTGCTGCGGAGCGGAGCGCCGAAAAACGTCGATCTGTTTCCTTCAAGACGTATGACGGATGGCGCTAATGATCTACAGCTATTTTGCCGATATGTATGAAAATGGCGATCTTTTTGGGCAGATTCTGGTTGGCATGATGCTTGCTTGTTTCACAACCAACTTGACAACCAAGAAATTTGAATGAGAAAAGCCTTGACAGGTCTCATTAACTTCTGGTAATAACGCCGAAATTCGTTGGCTGCTTTTAATGCTTTTTGCAAATTGAGAGGTCGTAGCTTTGCCAAACAGGAAGATCACCTTTCTCATAGTTCCGGAAGATAACTCCAACGTCAAGCAGGTCAAGTTCTCAAGGGTATTCCTCGCGTTGATGGCTTGCTTTATCCTCCTTGGCCTGACGGGCATTTCTTTCATAGTCCATGACTATCTTGCCTTAAAGAGTACAATACCCTCCATGCGTTCCCTCAAGCGAGAGGTGACGAGCCAGCGAGCTCAGATTCATGCGTATGCCAATAAGATCCGTGCGCTGAATTCAGAAATGAAGGCATTGCATGATTTTGAAAAGAAATTAAGGGTCATTGCCAACGTGGAAGCCCCTGCCGGCCAGGATGCCGTATTTGGAATAGGCGGGACCATGGAGGCAGATTTGGAAGACCTGCCGCCCCTTACTGAAAATCATAGCAGCGTTATTCGGGCGATGCATGCCCAGTTGGAACAACTCGATGAGGCCTCAGTTGTCCAGAAACAGGCCTTTGAGGAGCTTCATGACTACTTGCAGGATCAAAAATCGTTGCTTGCCTCAACCCCTGCCATCCGGCCAACAACAGGATGGCTTTCTTCCGGATTTGGATATCGTATATCGCCTTTTACCGGCCTGAAAGAATTCCACAGGGGACTTGATATTGCCACGCGTCGGGGTACGCCGATTGTTGCGCCGGCCGACGGTGTGGTCACCTTTACGGGCAAGAAAGGCGGTCTGGGCAATATGCTTGTGATAGACCACGGGCATGGCAAGGTCACACGCTATGGTCACCTGCAGAAATGGCTGGCCCGACCGGGTACCCACGTCAAGCGCGGAGACAAGATTGCCCTGGTGGGTAATACGGGCCGAAGCACAGCGCCTCACCTCCACTATGAGGTGCACGTAAACGGCATTCCTGTGAACCCTGCGAAGTACATCCTCAACTAGTTTCCATCCATAAATGGTCTTTTTGCCCAATCTCTGCGTTATGCTCAAAAAATAATCCTCGGAATATCACACATATGCCTGCGGTTATTTTTTTCGCATGCCTTGATCTTGAACAAAAATCTTCGTTTATGGATGGACAGCAAGTAGTTTCCATCCATAAATAGTCCTTTTCGAAATTCCATTGTTACCCGCAGTGTTGTCTGCTATACATTTTGAGGAATGGGAATTGGGGGGCTTCGTCCTCTCCGAGCTGTAGGCTCTATGAGCCGGAAGCCAATTGGAGTATTGGAGTAAGAGATGATCGGAGACATGTTACACAAGGTATTCGGGAGCAGAAACGAACGAGAGCTCAAAAAGCTGCGACCAATCGTTGATCAGATCAATGCCCTGGAACCGGAAATAGAGGCCCTGAGCGACGATCAACTGCGCGGCAAGACCCAGACGTTCCGGCAGCGGATCGAACAGGGGGCCACCTTGGACGAACTCCTTCCAGAGGCCTTTGCCGTGGTGCGCGAAGCCTCTGTCCGGACCCTTTTTATGCGACATTTTGATGTCCAATTGATTGGAGGCGTAGTGCTTCACCAGGGTAAGATCGCCGAGATGAAAACCGGTGAAGGAAAAACCCTGGCCGCGACACTTCCTGCTTATCTGAATGCTTTGACTGGTCGAGGAGTCCACGTAGTTACGGTCAATGATTATCTGGCTCGCCGGGATACCGAGTGGATGGGAGTCATCTACCGCTTTTTGGGCCTGACGGTAGGAACGATTCTCCACGGGCTGGACGATGCCGAGCGTCAAGATGCCTATAGTGCGGATATTACGTATGGCACAAACAACGAGTTCGGTTTTGACTACCTGCGCGACAACATGAAGTTCTCTCTGGAGTCCATGGTTCAAAGGGAGCCTCATTATGCCATTGTGGATGAGGTGGATAGCATCCTCATTGATGAGGCAAGAACGCCTCTGATTATTTCCGGTCCTGTTGAACAGACCGGAGATCAGCTTTACGATGAGATGAAGCCCGAGGTTATCAAGCTGAAAAGACACCAGGACGGCCTAATGCGTACGGTCCTGGAGGAAGCCACTGGAAGGCTTGAACAGGATGACGAAGACGACAGGGCCCTGGATCTCTTGTTGAAAGTTAAACGAGGAGATCCCAAGAACTCCCAATTTCTGGAACTGATTGCCGGCCGACCCGGATTGAAGAAAAAACTCGAAAGACTCGAAGGCCAGCTTTCAACTCAAAAGCTACTCCCTGAGATCGATCAGTCTCTTTTTTGCGTCATAGAGGAGAATAATAATATTGTTGAACTCACCGAGAAGGGATTGAATCTCATCTACGGAGGGCAAGCTGATGACTATATCGTGCCCGATCTGGACGCAGAGTTGGCGAAGATAGACGAGAACGATGAACTCACCAGCATGGAAAAAAGGATGCAACGGCAAAAGGCCGAGAGTTTTTACAAGGAGGCATCAGAGCGATTCCATGTGACGCGTCAACTGATTAAGGCTTACTGGCTGTTTAATAAAGACGTGCAATATGTAGTCAAAGAGGGGCAAGTAATTATCGTGGATGAGTTTACGGGCCGCATGATGCCGGGCCGGCGCTGGAGTGATGGATTGCACCAGGCCGTTGAGGCCAAGGAGGGTGTGAAGGTGGCAGAAGAAAATCAGACCCTGGCCACAGTCACGTTTCAGAATTACTTCAGGATGTATGAAAAGCTGGCCGGCATGACCGGCACGGCTGATACGGAGGCTCCTGAATTCAAGAAGATCTATGACCTGGACGTCATTGTCATCCCGACCAATGAGCCGATGATCAGGACGAATTATTCAGATGTCATCTACAAGACCGAAGCCGAAAAATTCCGTGCCGTTGTGGAAGAAATCAAGGAGCTTCACAGAAAAGGACAACCCACCCTCGTTGGCACGATCTCGATTGATAAGTCGGAAAAATTGAGCAGAATGCTTGCCAAGACGAAAGTCAAGCATGAAGTCTTGAACGCCAAGAATCACGAAAGGGAGGCAGAAATCGTGGCCAACGCCGGACAGAAAGGGCGCGTCACGATATCCACCAACATGGCCGGCCGGGGCACCGACATTGTTTTGGGAGAAGGCGTCAAGGACCTCGGCGGCCTTCATATTGTCGGCACGGAGCGTCACGAAAGCCGCCGCGTTGACAACCAATTGCGTGGTCGGGCCGGACGTCAGGGGGACGAGGGTTCCTCACGATTTTATCTCTCCTTGGAAGATGATTTGCTTCGCATATTCGGCGGCGAACGCATGTCTTCAATCATGGAGCGTCTTGGCATGGAAGAAGGGGAGCCTATTGAACACAGGATGATCAGCAAGGCCATAGAAAATGCCCAGCGCAAGGTCGAGGCCCACAACTTTGACATACGTAAGCACCTCATCGAATATGACGATGTCATGAACAAGCACCGCGAGGTGCTCTACAAGCAACGCCGTGAGGCCTTGAGCGGGGAAAGCCTCCGGCCGACCATCGAAGAGATGATACGGGAGCTGTCTGCAAACATCGCTGATACATTTGGTGACGAGGAGATGTTGCCGGAAGAATGGGACATGAGTGGGCTCAGGGAGGCTGTCTATGGCCAGTTTAGTCTCAGGATCAGGATGGACCGCAGCGCTGTGGATGGACTTACCCGGGAGGGGCTTGCTGAGTTGATCTTTGAATCAGCCATGAAGGCCTATGAAGAGAAGGAGACGAATCTAGGGGCCGAGGAGTTCAGAGGTCATGAACGAATGGTTGTATTGCAGGTTGTAGACACCCTCTGGAAGGAACACCTCCTTTCCATGGACCATCTGAAGGAAGGTATTGGACTTCGGGGGTATGGACAACAGAATCCTCTGGTGGTTTACAAGCGGGAAGGCTTTGACATGTTTTCGCAAATGATCGAACGGGTCAAGGAAGAGACCGTGAGATTACTGTTTCGTGTGCAGATTGCCCGGCCAGAGGAAATTGCTGCAAAGGAGAAAGCCAGACAGGAAAAAATTTCCTATTCCCATGGGCAAGAAGGCGCCAAAACGCCGGTTCGCCGAGCCCACAAGAAGGTGGGCCGCAATCAACCATGCCCGTGCGGCAGTGGGAAAAAGCATAAGAAGTGTTGTGGAAAGTAGGAGTCAGGGTTTTCCCAGCACCTCTTTAACCGCAGAGACAACAGCCTCAGTCGTAAAGCCGAATTTTTCCAACAAGAGACCTCCGGGCGCAGAGGCTCCGAAGTGGTCAATAGCGACTATCTTGCCCTGGGGTCCCACATAACGTTCCCATCCCGTGGAAACACCAGCCTCGATGGCCACACGGGCCGTGATCGTGGCGGGCAATACCTTATGGCGATAGCCGGCATCCTGCGCCTCAAAGACCTCCCAGCTCGGCATGCTCACAACGCGGACCGGAATCCCTTCAGAAACAAGCTTTTCATACGCAGCCATTGCCACATGAATCTCTGACCCGGTGGCAATTATAAGGACTTCTGGTGTGCCCTGTGGCGCTTCAGCCAGGACATAGGCTCCCTGCAGGAGGCCTTCGGGTGAGGCAAAGCGGGTTCGATCAATAACCGGGAGTTTCTGTCGGGTAAGGATCAAAGCAGTAGGACCTTCCTGACGATTAAGGGCCAGCTTCCACGCAAAGACCGTCTCGTTGGCATCAGCCGGACGCAGGACTACCAGATTCGGTATTGTTCGCAGGGCTGCCACATGTTCTATCGGCTGGTGAGTCGGGCCGTCCTCTCCCACGGCCACAGAATCGTGTGTGAATACGTAGATTACCTGCAGTTTCATCATGGCTGCCAGGCGTATTGAGGGGCGCATGTAATCGGAAAAGACCAGGAAGGTGGCTCCGTAAGGAACCAAGGCCCGGCTCAGGGCCATGCCATTGAGTATTCCGCCCATGGCGTGTTCCCTGATGCCAAAGTGGATATTTTTTCCGCAAAGATCTGCCTTGATAACCCCTAGACCCTTGACATAAGTCTTTGTCGATGGGGCAAGATCTGCAGAGCCGCCCAACAGGGCGGGCATCTTTGGGGCCACAGCCTCAAGGACCTTGCCCGAAGCGCTGCGCGTGGCGATGGGGTCGTGGCCGGACTCAAACCTCGGCAGGGCCTCTTGCCAGCCGCTGGGCCGATTCCCGTCGTGAAACTCTTTCCACTCGCGGGCCAGATCGGGGTATCCCTTTGCATAGGATTCAAAGAGGCGCAACCATTCTGCTTCCCACTCTTTGCCACTGGCGAGGGCTGCGCGAAAGTGGACGAGTGCGTCGTCTGGGACGTGGAACAACTCATCAGGCCAGTTGAGTTTTCCACGGACCAATTGCGCTTCTTCGGCTCCTAAAGGTTCACCGTGGGCTGATGCCTTGTCTTGTTTGTTAGGGCTTCCGTAGCCTATGTGTGTGCGGGCAATAATCAGCGAGGGCCTCTGAGTCTCTTTCTTTGCCCTATCCAAGGCTGAGGCGATTTCAGGGATGTCATGGCCGTCAACCTTTGTTACATGCCAGCCGTAGGACTCGAAGCGCTTGGCAACGTCCTCAGTAAAAGTCAGATTTGTGTGACCTTCGATGGTAATACTGTTGTCCAGATAGACGTAAATCAAGCGGCCCAGTCCGAGATGACCGGCCAGGGATGCTGTTTCCGAGGAAATCCCCTCCATCATGTCTCCGTCACTCACCAGGGTGTAGACAAAGTAATCGACGATAGGATATCCAGGACGGTTGAAGTAGCCGGCAAGGTATTCATGGGCCATGGCCATGCCTGCTGCGTTTGAAAATCCCTGGCCCAAAGGGCCTGTGGTTGTCTCCACACCCGGGGTGACACCGTACTCGGGATGTCCGGGAGTCTTGCTGTGCCACTGGCGGAACTCTTTAATATCCTCAAGGGAAACATCGTAACCCGTGAGGTGAAGTAGACTATATAGCAACATTGAGCCATGGCCGGCCGACAGGACAAACCGGTCCCGGTTGGGCCAACGGGGGTTGACTGGATTGTGCTTCAAGAACCGGGTCCAGAGCACGTATCCTATGTCTGCTGCCTCCATGGGCATGCCGGGATGGCCCGAACAAGCTTTTTCGACAGCATCCACTGCCAGCATCCGAATTGTGTTTACACAAAGCTGGTCGAGCTTGTCTCCTTGCCTTAATGGCTCAACATTGGTAGTTGTCTCTTTAGTAGATTTCACTTCTTCCCTCCGAGTCCGGATAAACCGGACCAGTTCAAGGCTCAAAGCTCAAAGCAACACAATTAGATTCCATACTCTTAGCTCTTCTTCCTTTCAGCTTTGAGCTTTCGTTTACCATGGCAAATAAATTTCTGCCAGAAAAAGCACGAATTTCACAATTGATGGTCTCGTAAAAAGTCTCCACAACTTGTCGTTTCGAGCGAAGCGCCCACCCTTGGAGCGACATGAGAATAATAACCGGTGCTATTTCAGCCGTCGCAGCCATAGCTGCTATGGCGAAGTCGGCATATGAACCCGGCCCGCCCTGGCGCGACAGAAGCTGGACCATGCCACGGAGAGAAAAACCCGGTCTGGGCCAGGGTCTGGGCCATGGAGAAATCTTTCCCATGTAACATACCGAAAGCATAAGATTTCTCCCTGCGGTCGAAATGACAGATTCGCTGAATTAGACTTTTTGCGAACGTATCACAATTAACGAACCAGGATATTGAAAACTTGCATCCACCTAGTTGCAGACTCGAATGCGCAATAGCGAAATGTTGCGACGATGTAAAGGATAAAAATGGCGGGGTCTTTTCAGCTTCAGGCTATTGAGGGCTTAGGGTTCGCGAAGAAATAAATTTGTATTTTCAGGAGTCAAGGCGCACGCATGGCAAGACGCGAGGAGGGCGAATAGCAAGCTATTTAACCGACGAGCAACGCAGCCATGCGGGATGGATCGGCGCATCAAAATGTGAAGTTATTTTT
>DAOUWN010000210.1 GCA_030667105.1 Deltaproteobacteria bacterium | reverse complement strand
TACAAGCTCTCCGGCTCGAGAGGCCTGAACAGCATTGGTAATCAGGTTCAAGACAACCTGCTTAATTCTAGGAATATCCACCAAAAGGGAGGGCAAAGAGGGTTCCAGATCAGCTTCCAGCTTCACCGCCATCTTGCTTGCCACTGGTTCTGCCACTTCTACGGTTTCAATCACTAGCTCATTCAAGCTTATTTTCGTGGGCTCAAGCTCAAGAGGGCGGCCAAAGTCCAGCATTTTCTTGACCATGGAGTCCAGACGGACCGTTTCTTCAATCACAATGTCCAGTCTCTTCCGATTGGGATCTTCACTGCCTAGCTTCCTTGAGACCAGAGTGGCGAATCCTCCGATAGCCATAATGGGCGTTTTCATATCGTGGGCTACTTCCGAGACGGCCTTTCCAATAGCGGCAAGCCTCTCAGCCTGAACAAGGGCCCTGTGTTTGTCTCTTTCCTTTTCAACCAGAGACCCAAGGATGAAAGCAACGCTAATGTATAAGACCCCCTCCAATAGTTCATGGCAATCTTCTAAGGAAAATCCTTGCCACTGTTTGATCGCATATGGAAGATAGAGTATGGATATAGTCGCACAGACGTATATGGCCCCTTTCATCCCAAACCACAAGCTTCCCAGAACCAGCGGCAGGTAAAAGAGCATCCGGTAAAGCGCATGCCGGTACCTCATGTAAGGGAAGGTAAAGTAATGCAGGCAGAGAATGCCGCCAATCATAAGGGCGACAACGACAACTTTCGTCCGTTGTTTATGGCCAGCCATGGCTTATCTTTCAATCTGGAAATACACGCGGACCCTTTTTGGAACGTGTCCTGCTCTTAAGAAAAATAGCACCCGCTGTAAGGGCCTTCTCCAGAGTTCCGATTCCAGGAAGATTAGGTAAACAGATCAAACAACTTCAGCCCCATGGAGCCCTCAAAGGAAGAACCCATTACAAGGCCCTACGAGAAAAGCTAAAATGTCAATCTGAACTTAGCTCCGCTCCGTCCGCCTGGGCTTGTGCCATCTGGCGACCGGCGCCACATATTGTGGCAGGTTAACAGATGGCACAAGCGAGATCACGACATATGGTATCCTCAGGATGACATATGGCGTTATCTGAGGCGGAGAATAGTGGTATAATAACGGGTTCTTGCACCCCAACTTCTCTCTTTTTCAACAGGAAACAATAAGACGTAAATCATTTGATCTATGACTTGGGCCTACAGAAGGCGATAGGGATAGGCCCGCTTCGTCCATTCACTCGATGGGTGCTGCGTCTTGAGCTGTTCGTATGCCTCCTTGAGAGGTTTAGGATCGTGTGTACCCTTGTAGCGGCATACACCGCGCAAATAGACGGCTTCTGGCGCAGAGTCACTCTCTGGGTATTCTCCCAGCAGCTTCTCAAGGCTCCCAAGGGCCTCGTCGAATCGATCCGTTTCAAAATAGGACTTCCCCATGCCCAGCAACAGAGAAGGAATCAACTCTTCCGGGGCAAGAAAACCTACCGTTCGATGGTGTTCCTTGCCGTTGGGATCGAGCGTAATAAGGGTCGGTGTCCACTTGATATTAAAATCCGTGGACAAGGGCTGGGCGTCAAACGCAATGCGCAGCGGGATCATGTTTTCAGTAATAAAGCGGATTATCTTCGCATCCGGATACGTGACCGCATCCATTTGTTGACAGCCAATTCAACCGGGGTTGAAGAAATCAAGCAACACAGGCTTGTTCTCGGCGCGAGCCAGGGCCGCATCCATGTCCGTTTCCCATTTGATGTTTTCTGCCATGACTATTTCTCCTTTTCTTTAACTTTGCGTTTCCAAAAGGCCATCGCGCCATCTTTGCCGAAAGATATCTGCACAAGTTCCCAGCCTCGTTTTCCTCGCTCGTTGAGGGTATCCGCCAGGACTTCTGTTTGATCACCAGGAACCTCGTTGACACTGCATTCGCCAACCTCCGAACAAAAATAAACCACTTGGTTAAAGGTGTCGGCTGGGTGTTTGGTAATCTCATATTCAAAACGTTTCATAGTGCCCCCTTTAGCCAGTCTTCGACCTCTGCTGCTTGATACGCCTCCTGTTGTACGGTGAGGTCCAGGTTGATCACAAGCCCGGAGTGCTTCTTGACTTCCCTATCTTCCCTCAACTTTAAGTGGCATTCACGACCTGCCCGCACATCCTCCAATGCCTTTTTCAGGGCCTGCCCAATTGCTGCATGCTCATCGGCAATATCCCTGTTCAACAAATCAATCAATGCTTGTTTTTCCATGAGCAACCTCACTTTATGGCATTTCGGGCTTTAAATTGCGGATAGGGTGAATGAAGGGCTGACTCCAATTGCCCCACATCTTTTATGGGTGCCTGACAGGCATACTGCTCACACACGTAAACCGTGGCTTGGTGATTAATAGGGGTCATGGCCTCCACAAAGGGAGACAAGGTAGCAAGCCTTTTGCCCTCGACCCCGTCAGGGCGCAGCAGCAAGACCTTGTTTGGCAAAAACTTCTGGTGGACGGTCTTGACCATCGCCTGGGTGGTCTCAAGGGCAGGGTCTCCGGCAATGACAATCTCCTGACTCGGGCCGACCATAAAATCAAGGGCGATTAGTAGCTGGGTATAAGCCATTGGTTGGTCCGTAACCTGTCCGGCAAAAGCCTGCATCAATTGCGCGGCCCTTTGCTCCAAATTGACATTGCCTGTGAGGCGGCTCAGGCGCAAGAAATTTAAGGCTGCAACTGAGTTGCCTGAAGGCAGTGCCCCATCGTAGATCTCTTTGCTCCGCGCAATAAGAGATTCGTTTCCTTTTCACGTGAAATAAAGCCCGTCACCTTGTTTATCCCAGAAGATATCTATCATTGCCTTATTCAAGGTAATAGCCTCCTCAAGATAGGAAACCTCAAAGGTAGCCTCATACAATTCGATCAACCCCCAGACCAGGAAGGCATAATCATCAAGGTATCCTGGATAGGCTGCGTCCCCTTGCCTGTATCGACGGAGAAGCCGGCCGTCTGCGGTCCTCAGGCCTTTTAGGACGAAGGCCACAGCCCTTTGAGCTGCGCCCGCATACGTTGGATCAGCAAAAACCTGGTATCCTTTTGCCAGTGCGGCGATCATGAGGCCGTTCCAGGAGGTCAGAATCTTGTCGTCTTTGAGGGGATGGACCCGTTTCTTGCGAACATCAAAGAGCCTGTCTCTGGCATCTTCCAAGACTGCCTCAAGCTTTTTCAGATCCATGCCCTCTCTTTCGACAAAGGCTTTAAGAGACATGCGCATATGCGGAATGCTCCTGCCTTCTTCAAAATTGCCTGCCTCAGTGATGTCATAAAAGCGGCAGAAGAGATCGCCCAACTCGTCCCCAATACGTTCTTTCACCTCCTGGGGAGTCCAAACATAAAACAAGCCTTCTTTGCCCTCACTGTCCGCGTCTTCTGCGGAGTAGAATGCGCCCTCAGGGGCGGTCATATCGCGCAACACATACGTGAATATCTCACGGGCCACCCGGGCGAATTTGACCTTGCCTGTTGCCTGATACGCCTCTGTGTACGCCATGGCCAACAGGGCCTGATCATAGAGCATCTTTTCAAAATGGGGCACAAGCCACTTTGCATCCACGGAATAGCGGTGAAAACCAAAACCTATCTGGTCGCAGATACCACCTCTTCTCATGGCATCCAGAGTATTCTCCACCATGTCTAAGGCCGTAGCATCCCCGCTCCGCTTGTGCCATCTCAAGAGAAAGGTAAGGTGGTGGGGTGTTGGAAATTTCGGTGCAGCCCCAAATCCGCCCTGGTTAGGATCAAAGGTCCTTGAGAGTTGTGTGTTACCCCTCTTCAATGTGTCGACAGTCACAGCATGTACGGATTCATCCTGATGTGCATCGCGTTGAATAGCCCCTGTGACGGCCTCGCTGGATTTCAGGATGCTTCCCCTGTCGTCGCGCCACATGTCAGCAATTTGTTTAAGGATATCCACAAAACCTGGCATCCCCATCCGGCTCGACTTCGGAAAGTAGGTGCCGGCAAAAAAAGGTTTGCCTTCTGGCGTCATAAAAATGGAAAGAGGCCACCCTCCATGTCCTGTCAAGGACTGGCACACAAACATGTAGATTTTGTCTACATCAGGACGCTCTTCACGGTCCACCTTTATGGCGATGTAATACTTGTTCAACAGCCGGGCAACTTCCTCATCTTCAAAGGACTCGTGTGCCATCACATGACACCAATGGCAGGTGGCGTAGCCTATGGACAGGAAGATGGGCTTGTCTTCTCTTTTCGCTTTTTGGAAAGCTTCCTCACCCCACGGATACCAGTTCACGGGGTTGCCAGCGTGCTGGAGAAGGTAAGGGCTCTTTTCGTCAATTAGACGATTTGGAACCCCTTTTTGTTTTGCATCAGTCGTGCACACACGACCTCCTGGAAAAAAATCACCAGAAAAACCGACAAACACATAGTCAGCTACCACCAGTTGAACTGGTGGCCTGAGGAGGGCCCCTGGAAGGGGCCAACGTAGTAGTTCTCATTTACCCGCTGCAAATTCGAATATCGAAGCACGAAATTCGAAACAATACCAAATGAC
>DAOUWN010000140.1 GCA_030667105.1 Deltaproteobacteria bacterium | reverse complement strand
CATGAAGGAAGAACCGTGTCTTTCAAGAAATCAAAGTGCGCTTTCTCCCGAAAGAAGCTGGTCAGGTTGGTGGAGATGGCGTCGAGCATCCTTACCAGCTCGTCTCCACTGTCATCTTCCAGCACGAAGTTGTAATAGGTCCGAAAATCCTTGAAACCTCCCTCACGCAGCCGCTTGCTCAGCCTGGCACGGACCAATTCTTTCTTGCCCCCTTGCAGTTCGATCCCGCACTTCTCATGAACCAGGGCACTGAAACGCCAGAAATCGCGATCTGACAACTCTGAACCAATCACGCTGATGCTTCCTCAAGTGCGGTTGTTGTCTCTCCAATTTCAAACAATCCTGCGACATCCAGGATAAGCCCCACACGACCATCGGCCAGTATTGCTCCGCCGGCCATCCCCTTGACTTTCTTCAGTTGTTCTCCCAGGCTCTTAATCACGACCTCTTGCTTGCCCACAAGCTCATCGAACAGGACACACTTGCGCCGGCCGTCGCTTTCGGCTACCACCACGATAGCTTCCCAGGGGTTTTTGTGCTCCGGCTCAAAGCCAAAAAGCTCATGGAGCCTGATGAGGGGATAGAGGCTCTCCCTGATCTTGATCATCTCACCCCGGTTGACCACACTACTGCAAGCAGCCCTTTCCGGCCTGAGGGACTCCAGCACCGAGACGGTGGGGATGATAAAGTCTCTGTCTCCTGCACGGACCATGATCCCATCGATGATGGCCAGGGTCAGGGGCAGTTTCATCAGGATCGTTGTGCCCTGATCTTTGACCGAATCGACCTCCACCTTTCCCCGCATCTTGTCAACGGCCCGCTTGACCACATCCATGCCCACGCCGCGTCCCGAAACATCGGTTACCTCATCGGCTGTTGAAAAACCTGGCCGAAAAATCAGGCCGTAAATTTCCTGATCAGACAAATTTTCATCAGGGCCGATCAACTTGCGCTCAATGGCCCTGTTGATGATCTTTTCCCGGTCGAGGCCCTTGCCGTCTTCGGAGATCTCGATAACAATCTCGCCCCCCCTGTGATACGCCTTCAGGGTCACCGTGCCCGTTTCTGGTTTACCCATGGCCCGGCGTGTCTCGGGCAGCTCAATACCGTGATCAAGGGCGTTTCTCACCATATGCACCAGGGGATCATAGATCTCATCGACCATGTTGCGGTCTATTTCCGTGTCCTCACCGATCATCTCCAGGTGGACCAGTTTGCCGGATTTTTTCGAAAGATCGCGCACCAGTCGAATCATCTTCTGAAAGGTCTGCTTGATAGGCATCATGCGCAAGCTCATGGAGGTCCTCTGAATCTCAGAGGTAATCCTGCCCAGTTGAGAAACATTTGTATAAAGGCTTTTATCCTGGGCCACAAAAGCACTCATATCCTGGGCTAACATCGCCTGGGTGATGACCAACTCCCCTACCATATCCACCATGTTATCCAGCTTCCGGGTGTCTATCTTGATAAAAGCAGCCTCGTGAACCGCCTTGCCGGGAACCGCTGAAGCACCTCGACGCCCCTTCTGGTCTCGAAGGGCGGCGGCTACATCCCTGGCCCCAACCTTTTTATCTTCCATCAGGATCTCACCGATCTTCTTATCTGATGGGGGTGGCCCGGCTTGTTTCTCAAGGGCCTTGGCCACCTGTTCCTCGGTGACGATCCCTTTTTCGATCAAGATATCTCCTATATCGGCCCCATCAGACGAGGGGGTCGGTTTGGTTTCTTCTTGGTCTTCTTCAACCTCACCTGGCTGGAGCTTTCTTAATCGATCCACAAAGGCCTCCAGGCCAAAATCAGCCGGCTCAACCACGCCGGTGGCTAGGCTTTGGCTGAGATGGTTGATCATGGCCTTCATCAAATCCACTGCATCCAGCACCACGTCCGCGACGGCCTCATTGACCGCCAGCTTTTGGTTCCTGACGTCGTCCAAAAGGGTTTCCACCTCATGGGCAAGGCGGTTGATATCAGAAAGATTCAAAAAGCCGGACACGCCCTTGATCGTGTGAAAGGGTCTGAAGATCGCGTTGATCACCTCGGAGTTCTCAGGATCCTGTTCAAGAGAGAGCACATTGACTTCTATGGTTCCAAGATGTTCCAAGGACTCCATGATGAAGCTCTCTACAAGCTCTTTGTCCTGAGAAATGTCCACCCCCTGTTTCTCCTCATCAGCACCGGCAGATTCGCCCCCTTCGTCCATGGCAGCCGTATCATCGGACAAGCCACATTTGCGAAGATAGCCTGAAATCTTCTCGGAACAAGCCTCCACATCTTGCGGATCCCTCAAGACCTCCTGAAACAAAGAGACGCCATCTTCGATTTGCTTTACGCCTTGCTGTGGCTCTGGATGCTCGTCTAACACCAATTTTTCCGCAATGGACTTTATGCCCCTTACAAGCTCGCAAAAGGTGGCCTTGTCGGCTTCTGTGCACACCCCGACTATCTCGTCCAAAAGGTTCAGGACTCCACCAAAGCCACCCACATCCTTTGGATCCAGCATCACCACTTCCAGGGCAAGCTTTTCGATCAACTCTGTGGCCGTATTTAGATAATCTTCCATTTTACCTCACTCATCCCCTCTCTTCCCACTGTTCACTGTCCACTTCCCACTGTCCACTGCCCACTGACCACTACAACACATTAATGACCTCCTGGGCAATGCGCCCAAGTGGAACTTGTTTTTCCACGGCGCCCATCTTGAAGGCCTCCTTTGGCATGCCATAAACCACACAGGATGCCTCGTCCTGGCCGACAGTTCTGGCCCCAGCCTCCCGCATCTTCAACATGCCCCGGGCGCCGTCTGAACCCATGCCGGTCAGGATGACACCCACCGCGTTGGACCCCGCATAATCCGCGGTGGACTTGAAGAGCACATCCACGGCCGGCCTCTGATGACAGACCATGGGGCCGGTCTTCACGCTCACGTAGTATCGGGCGCCGCTGCGCCTGAGGAGCATGTGGTAGTTTCCAGGAGCGACCAGCGCCCGTCCGGGCAGCACCGCATCCCCGTCTTCGGCCTCTTTTACTTCTATGGCACACAGGCTGTTTAGCCTTTCTGCAAAGGCCGTGGTAAAATTGGGCGGCATATGCTGGACGACTACCACGCCCGGAATCGTTGGGGGAAACTGCACCAAGACCTTCTTCAGGGCTTCCGTGCCACCGGTGGAGGCCCCTATGGCAATCACCTTGTTTGTCGTTTCTTGAAGTGCATGGCTGGAAAGTGTGACTACCGAGGATTCTACCGCGTCGTCGTCGCCGCGCTTCGATACCCGTGCCCTGGCCGCTGCGCGTATCTTATCTGCAAGCTGTACCTTCATGTCCCCAACCGAATACGATGCCCCGGGCTTTGACAATACCTCCACGGCGCCACTTTCAATCGCCTCCAAGGCGAGTTTTCCGCCCTTGGGCGTCAAAGAGCTGACAATGATGACCGGAAGGGGATAGTATTTCATGAGTTTTTTCAGGAACGTAATGCCGTCCATGCGGGGCATCTCGATATCCAGGGTCACCACGTCGGGTTTTAGTTTGACAATCTTGTCCCTGGCGACATAGGGGTCAGGCGCCGTGCCTATGATCTGGATGCCCGGTTCCTTGGAAAGTTCCTCTGTGAAAATCTTTCGCACAATGGCCGAATCGTCCACGATCATAACCTTAATATCTCTCATTACGCACTCCCGTTCTCTGACCACTAACCACTGCCCAGTGTCCACTGTTCACCGACCACTGCCCACTAAAAGTCGCTCCCCTCAAGCGCTTCCTTGTCGTCCATGGATGCCTCGTCCATACCGAGCACATCCACTAAGATCTTTTTGATCTCCTCTGGCCTGAACGGCTTCTTGATACAAGCCCTGGCCCCCAGGGCCTTAAGCTCATCGATCCGTTCTTCTCGACCCTCTGTGGTCACAATCACCGTGGGCGTACTTGACACAATGCCTTTCTCTTGCAAGGCCTTCAAGAAGGAAAAACCATCCATCTCTGGCATGTGAACGTCGGTCAGGATCACGTCCGCCCACTCCTTGTCAAGCACAGCCAATGCCTCCACGCCGTTGCCCGCCTCAAAGAACTGGCCAACATCAAAGCCGGACATCTGAAGGGTCTTCTTGATGACGGCGCGCATGGACGATGAATCATCAACAATCAATACATTAAATGCCATGGGTTCCTCCCCTAAACCAACCCCAACATATCCTGCACCTTGTCGTACTGGTGGCAAAAATCGACCATGATCTGTTGCAGGTCCTTTATCCCCAGTCCGTAACGTTTCACGACCTCCTGTTTTCCGGGATAAGACAATCCGTCACAGCCCACGCCAATGCCCATAGATAGCGTTAGGATGTTGGCAAGGTAAATGATAGGCGTAATCACATCATCTGCCGATGTCTCCTCAGCCCTGTGATGCAGGCGTATGGCTCGAACAATATCTTCAGGGAAATTCCACGATTCAGCGATCTTTGCACCCACCTCGGCATGGTTGATACCTAGCATCTTGCTTTCGGCTTCCAGGAAAGAACACTCATCTTCATTGACCAGCCCGATGATCTGCTCAATGTATCTATCCACAAAACCATCGAGGACGACTTTTCCTATATCGTGCAAAAGGCCTGCGGTAAACAAAGACGAGGGCTCGGACTTCATCACACGAGCAGAGACAATCTTGGACATGATCCCCGTCGCCACGGCGTGTTTCCACAGTTCGCCCTTGGCAAGATCATACCCTTTATTGTCATGCCGCAAGAACTTAACCACCGTGCTTGCCAGGATGATATTCTTCAACTCCGCATTGCCCAAAACCACCAACCCCTGCCGCAGGGAGTGGACCTTTCTCGTGAGCCCATAATAGGCCGAATTGCAGAGTTTCAATACATTTGCCGTGATCGCCTGATCATACTGAACAACGGAGATGACATCATCTGCCGACGCATCGGGATCATTCAGGATCTTCAGGGCTTGACTGGCCACATTGGGAAAAGGCGGAAGCTCTTTGATCGATTTTGTGATTGCTTCAATGTCCATCATAGCACCTTCGTACCCTCACCAGAGACCTTCAAAACCAGTTCCCCTGTGGCAATGCTCAGCCACATTGTCCTGTTCGAAGTGCCACCGATATCTTCAGCGTCAACCAGCACATTGTTCCGCCAAAACATCTTTCTCAGCGCTGCATAGTTGCGCTTCCCAATGTTGAATACCCCGGACGCGTCCATGATCTGAGACCCGCCGGCAATCTTGGCAATCATCCGACCCTTCTTGGCCCCAAGCTTGTAACACGCCTTGAACAGGAGCGGGATCCCTGTATCGGCAAACATCAAAGGCCTGGTTTTGGCCTTGTTAGGGTCCAACTCGGATTCAGGAAGCATATAATGGAGCAGCCCTCCCACCTTGGCCGCGGGGTCATAGACGGCCACACCAATACACGAACCCAATGAATGGGTAGCCAGGGTCATATCAGGGTCATCACTCACCTTCATGTCCGCTATACCTACATTAATATTCAACACTCTAGTCCCTTGATGGTGCTGGCCAATCTGACAAAAACTTCACACTGCCCACTGCCCACTGCCCACTGTTGTCCACTGTTCACTGATCACTAAACACTCCTTTGTCCAGAACGTCTCTGATCGCCCCCAAGGTCTCCTGCCGTGTGAAGGGCTTACAGAGTGTGTGCTGCGCGCCCAGCTTCTTGGCCAAATACAGATATTCCTTTGGTGAAACATGGCCGCCCCCGGACATGGCAACGATCTTCACGGATGGAAAGTCGCGCCGAAGCTCCATGATGGTCTCCAGACCCTCCTTTTCCGGCATAATGATGTCTGTGATGACTAGATCGATGGGTTCCCTGCGAAGGAGTTTGATCCCCTCATTGCCGTCAACGGCCTCCACGACCTCATATCCCTCGCCCTCCAACATCCACCGAAGGGCTCTCAGGATATGAACATCATCGTCTATGACAAGAATACGGACCATAACTCAACGTATCTCAGAACGTCTATATTCCAATGGAAAAGGAAACATGGGTTGCTGTGCCTACCTTTTGAGGTATTTGGCATAATTGTCAATGAGCACATTAAAGGCACTCAAGACCCTGACATGAACATCTTCCTTAATCCGGGAATCGGCTTTGAGAATCGAAGCCACAGAAGTCTCAAGCTCATAAAGGAATTGCTTGTTTAGTTTAACATCGCCGGTTTGAAAGGAAGACAGATTTTCGACCAAACCGTCAAGTATAATCTTCAGATACGCAATCTCATCGGCCTGT
>DAOUWN010000004.1 GCA_030667105.1 Deltaproteobacteria bacterium | reverse complement strand
GTCATGGGCCGGAAGAAAGTATGGCAGCAAAGGAGCCATTCCCGCAAAGGATACAAAACAGTGCCCGAACCTTTCCTATCTGATTCGGAAGGTGTCATCATCAATGAGGTTCAGCTCATTCTGGCTGAAAAGCGGACCTCACTGGCAGCCATGCGCACGGGCATCGCCGTTTTTGCCCTCCCGCTTTCGGTCCTGAGCATACTCATAGCTACGTCCAAACATTACGACGTGATACGCGTGCTGCATTGGCTCATACCCTTACTCGCCATTTGCGGGGCCATGATAGTCTTGGGGTCATATCTTATCATCCGAGCCATCCTTCGTATTCATCGCCATGATCGCATGATTCTCAAGCTCAAGCAGAAACACAGTCGTATAGGCGAGTTTATCGACTGACGCCTTGCGAACCTTTCATCTTTGTTTTGAAAAAGACATGTTGGGGAAGTTGCTATTTCGAACGACCGAAAAATTGATACTGCCATACAGGTGATTTGGTGCGAATTCCTAAAGTACTCGACTCGCCAGCCAGGGTCTCTGTTTCAGCATTTGCTCTGCTGATTTGTATCGGCACAGGACTGCTCATGCTGCCTGCGGCTGCTTCTAATACACCCCTTGGTTTTGTGAATGCACTGTTTCCCGCCACTTCCGCCTCCTGTGTTACAGGTTTGATCGTGGTGGACACGGCAAAAGACCTTACCTTGTTCGGTCAGATTGTTGTCTTGGCCCTGATTCAAATCGGCGGGATCGGCATACTGACGTTCTCCACTGTTTTTCTACTCATAGCAGGACGTAAAACAGGTCTTGCTGGAAGGTATAGCCTTCAGGACACTTTTACCAATAGCGGGGAAAGTTCAGTTATTACCCTCGTATTGCGTGTCGTTCGGCTCACCCTAGCCATTGAGGTGGCGGGAGCGTTACTCTTGTTCTTAGGTTTTGTAAGAAAGGCTGCTGCGTCTCACGCCTTGTATCTGTCCGTTTTCCACGCCATAAGTGCCTCGGTCGAAAGGGGAGAAACCATTGCCCGCGAAAATGGGTTGCAATTAATCGAATAAGGTTTTGTTACTTTGCAAGAAAAAGGAGGGTTCAGATGTCAAAGGTACTGATAAGTTACTTCTCAAAGTCCAGCAATACAGAGAAGATGGCCGAGTACATCAAAGAGGGATTGGATTCATTGGGCGATGTCGACGTTGATCTGAAGAAGGTTCAAGATACCACAATTAAAGACCTGCGTTCATCGGACGGGATTGTAATAGGGAGCCCTACCTATTTTGGGGTAATGGCAACAGAGGTCAAAGAACTGATGGACAAGAGCATCCAGTGTTACGGGAAGCTGACCGGAAAAGTTGGAGGGGCCTTTACTTCATCGGGAATGATCGGCGGCGGGAACGAAACCACCATTTTGAGTATCCTCCAAGGGTTGCTGATTCACGGAATGATCGTTCAAGGCGTCCAAAAAGGAAACCACTACGGCCCCGTGTCAGTGGGAGCCCCGAACGAAGAGGTTCGTGATGAATGTGTGCGGTACGGGAAAATGATAGGCGCACTCGTCAAGCGGGTGGGTTGAAGCGGATTCGTTCTGAATGAAAGCCAACGTATGAAATACACCAAGTAGGCGGGGGGCAGGTCTCACTTCAGATAAGGGGCGTGCTTAGTATGGCTAACACGCAGTTGAGAGTGCAGATCATAATGAAATCACAAAAGTTTCTTGGAAGTGTTGCAGTATAGATGCATGGCAGATCTGTGTTTGTTGACTCAGTCTTTTCGCCCCACTCTCTTCCCATTCTCTTCTCGTCCCCATTCTCTTCATTCTCCATTTTGTCCCCTACCTTTTACAGGTTTTTCAAACAACGATCCAGTAATGACGCGGTTTTGAGGCCCTTTAGACCCTTGAAACTGTCAAACAAAAGTTTGACATGGACTGAGTCTTGGGCTACAAGAACTACACTCCGCTGCTTCGTTAATCGAGCGGTGCCCTTTCCACCTTTCTTCCAACAAATAATCGTTACACAGGAGGTGCCATGATGACAAAAAGATGTTTCAGGGGTTCCTTTTTGGTATTGATTTGTGCCTTGCTAGTCAGTTGTGCCGCCCAAAAGCCACAAATGATGTTTCAGGCGCAGGATCTCAACCCTCAGTTGCAAGCCGGTCACTATGTGCAAAAGGTGGACACCTTTATAGTTATCATGGACGCGTCCTCGTCCATGAAAGATCCCTATGGGCGAGTGACGAAGCTGAAGTCTGCCAAAGAGATGGTGAATCGCATGAATCAGACGATTCCCGACCTGCAACTCACCGCCGCTCTCAGGACCTTCGGTCAGAGCTGGTGCCCGTTTGCCAAGAAAACTGCCCTGGTGTACGGACCCACAGCGTACTCCAAGGCGGGACTTGAAGAGGCCCTAAAAACTGTTAAGTGGGCAAGCGGGAAAAGTCCCATGGCCCTCGCCATGGATGCAGCGAGTGACGACTTGAAATCCACACAGGGGAAAACAGCCGTCATTATTGTGAGTGATGGGGAAAACATGGACAATGCCCCCGTGGCAGCTGGGGAAAATATGAAGACGCTTTTCGGTGAGAGGCTTTGCATCTATACCGTCTTGGCAGGAAACGATCCCGAGGGCAAAAGGCTCCTGGAGCAGGTTGCCCAAGCAGGCCAGTGCGGATTTTCGGTGCTTGCCGAAGACATAGCGTCCAGCAAAGACATGGCCGGTTTTGCGGAAAAGGTCTTTTTCGAAAGGGCCGAGGCCAAGGACAGTGACGGGGATGGGGTGCTTGATGATGTGGACAAGTGCCCGAACACCCCAAAAGGGGCAAAGGTAGACCGCTTCGGCTGTCCTGTAGACACAGACGGTGACGGTGTGTACGACTATCTGGATCAATGTCCAAATACGCCCAAAGGGGTAAAAGTAAACCGACAAGGATGCCCGTTAGACACGGATGGCGACGGCGTCTATGACTACATGGATCAATGCCCTTCAACACCTCATGGGGCCAAGGTGAATGATAAGGGTTGCTGGGTACTGGAACGCGTTCAGTTCGACACAGGAAAGTGGGATATCAAACCCCTGGCATATGCGGCTTTGGATGAAGTTGTGGCAGTATTAGAAAGGAATCCGACTCTGAACGTGGAGATCGAGGGCCATACAGATAGTGTTGGGGCAGAAGCATACAATCAGAAACTCTCCGAGAACCGGGCCAAGGCAGTCATGGAGCATCTGGTGAAGAAGGGGATTCAGCCGGAACGCCTTTCTTCGGCAGGCTACGGATTCTCAAGGCCCATTGCTTCTAACGACACCCCGGAAGGCCGAGCACGGAACCGGAGGGTGGAATTGACGCCGGTTCATTAGGAACACCAATGATCCATTCCAGTATGGAGGAAACGTGATGGAAAATCTGATTGCAAAGGTTTGGGAGTTATTGACCGTTTATTGAATCCTGACGGTCTCGTAAAAAGCTGGTTTATGCCGCTTCGCGGCGCCCTGTCGGCAACGAACTTGAAGTAAGTTCATTGGAAGTCGAAAAAGACCTCTTTCTGTCATTCCGGCGAAAGCCGGAATCCAGTTTATTCAGCTAGCTACAAAGGCTCTGGACTCCGGTTTTCACCGGAGTGACGACTTTTTACGAGATTATCAATCCTGTGAAGCAAAAGAACAGGAGATTCCTTGATGGGCATTCGTTCATCTTACGCCAGTTTGTCGCGCACGAAAAAAGGAGTGGTTATCGCCGCCATTTTTGTCGTGCTCTATGCCATTTTTGGTTTTCTCATTGCGCCCTCGATTCTCAAGTCCAATCTGATATCAGGTATAGCTGAGCAGCTTGATAGAAAGGCTACAGTTAGCCAAATCAGGGTGAATCCGTTTGCGCTTTCGGTAACCCTGAGGGGTTTTCAATTAAATGAGCCGGACGCCGAGCGATTCTTTGGTTTTGAAGAACTCTATGTCAATTTCCAGCTTTCCTCGATTTTCCGCCGAGCATATACTTTTGATGAGATTCGTTTGATCGCACCTGATGGACGGATTAAGGTTTTGCCTGACGGTAGCCTGAATTTTTCAGACCTTATCACCTCATCGGAGGCAACAGGATCTACGCCGGATGAAAGCAATGAGTTGCCGCCCGTTGTCATCTTTAGACTGCAGATCGAACAGGGTCGCCTGGCGTTTAGCGATCTGTCGCGACCCACGCCCTTTGAAACTGAGTTGTCTCCCATTGGGCTCACGTTGAATAACTTCAGCACCCAAAAGGATAGTGAGAGTCCTTACGCCTTCACTGCAACTACAGGAGCAGGAGAGGTTCTGAGTTGGGAAGGCGACTTTTCGGTCAATCCTCTTCACTCCCAGGGGCGCTTTGCGCTTATCGGCATAAAGGCCCGTACGCTATGGAAATACTTTCAGGATCAGGTGCGTTTCGAAGTGCACAGCGGGTCGATCAACCTGGCTGCCCGGTACCATGTGGATGCCAGCGGCAAGACCTTCGAGTTGAAACTGATTGACGGGGGCTTGAAACTGAATGAGTTCACGCTGGCCGAGAAAGGCATCAATAAGACGCTTATCTCAGTGCCCTTGTTTTCCGTGAGTGGCGCTGACATAGACCTTCGCAATAAGCGAGCTGTCTTTGCTTCTGTTAGCTCCAGCGGTGCCGGTGTTGAGGGATGGCTCGCTCCTGATGGGACCTTGAACTACTACACGTTGCTTGCAATTGATGGCCTTGAAGATAAGGCTGAGGAATCATCCGGGACCCCAGATCAATCAGGAGCCGAAAGTCAACCCTGGCAAATCACTGTTAATGAACTGACGTTGGAAGACTACGGAGTGACGCTGGAAGACCGCACTCTGGCTAAACCGGTCCGTGTGAGTCTGGAGCAGGTAAACTTGAACCTGAAAAACGTGAGTAATCAGAAGGATTCGCAAGCTGAGGTTATACTCGCCCTTACAGTCAATCAAACAGGAACCGTCGAGATCAAAGGGCTGGCCGGCATCAACCCGGTATCCACTGAGCTCGCCTTGAAAGTTGCACGGGTCGCCTTGAAGCCCTTTCAGTCATATGTGGATGCTGTTGCCAAGCTTGACCTTGTTAGCGGCACAGTAAGCCTTGAAGGTGACTTCAAGTATCGGAGCCCGGATGGCCATGGGCCGGAAATGCGCTACCGGGGCGGCGTGAGTGTCGATAGCTTTGAGGCTGTCAACCGATTGCAGTCCGAGGATTTCCTGAAGTGGAAATCCCTTGCGCTTAATGGTTTGTTGCTTGACATTGAGCCTGACAAGCTGAGTATTTCTGAGATTGTTGCCAATCAACCATATGCCAGGATAATCATCTGGCCTGACAAAACGGTCAATCTGACCAGCGTGTTTTCTACTCAGGATGATGAGGGCGCCGATGGTGCTGATTCAAAGGGGCGGGCCGTGATGCCAGTCACCATCGATGCGGTGCGCATTGAAAACGGCTCGGCTAATTTTGGCGACTTATGGATGAAGCCAAACTTTGCCACTGGCATCCAAAGTCTGAACGGAACCATAAAAGGCCTCTCCTCCGAGCCTTCGGCACGGGCTGATGTCTTGATCGAAGGTAAGGTGGATAAATACGCGCCAGTAAAAATCGCCGGGCAGATCAATCCCTTGAGCCCAGAGGCTTACGCTGATATGGCGCTGTCCTTTAAGAACATGGAGCTCAGCACTTTAACGCCCTATTCCGGCAAGTTCGTGGGTTACACCATTGAAAAGGGCAAGATGTCACTCGATCTTAAGTACAAGTTGTCGGAAAACGTGCTTGTTGGGGAGAATAAAATCGTTCTGAATCGACTCACCCTGGGTGAGCGCATGGATAGCCCCGATGCCACAAAACTACCAGTCAGGCTCGCTATAGCCCTGCTAAAGGATCGTAATGGGAGGATTGACATTGATCTGCCGGTGCGCGGCGATCTCAATGACCCTGAGTTCAATTATGGCCGTATTATAGCGAGAGCCCTGATGAATCTGATCACCAAGATCGTCACCTTCCCCTTTGCCATCCTGGGTCGTCTCATAGGGGGAGATGGTGAAAAGCTCAGTTTTGTAGAGTTTGAATTTGGCAGTGCAGCGCTCGGCGCAGGGCAGATGAATAAACTTGATAAATTGGCTGAGGCGCTCCACGAGCGACCTAACCTTCGGCTTGAAATACGAGGAGCTGCAGACAGCGGCTACGACAGGGCGGCGCTGGCTGAAGCAGAACTGCTAAGTCAGCTCAAACATGCGAGACTAGAAGAGCTGCGAGCTGCCGGAGTGCAAGAGCCTGTCCACGCTGAAGATGTTTCGCTGTCTGATGATGACCACGGCCGTCTTATAACTCAGGCCTATGTTGACAGATTTGGAGAGCGCCCCGAAGCCTTGTTTACAGTCAAGTCGGGGGCGTCTGCTACTGATGAGGGAGTGGCCTCAGGTGCCCGGGAATCGTCTCTAGAGACTGATGGCAAACCCGCAGAACGGCCACCTATCGAACCCTGGGTTCTCATTTCTGCCGCCAAGCAACGATTAATCAGAAACATGCCGGTTGATGAAATCGCCCTGCGGCGTCTCGCTCAGGAGCGGGCAAGGCAGATCAAGGGTCATCTGATCCAGCAGGGAGAGATTCCGGACGAACGCGTCTTTATGATAGAGGTTGAGATAGACGGCGCTTCTGATGGCGATGCCATACGTAGTAATCTAACCCTGTCAGGGACTTAGGGCTCACTCCATTCGGCCCGAGCTCATGGCCGAGGGCAGCACTAAGTCCTGAGGGCTTCGACTGAGACGTGTCGACGAGCTCACGTCGAGTCGCTCAGCCGAAGTCTAAATAAATTCGTCATCGAATTTATGAATCGAACGACTTAGTTATCTACTTATGCCCCCCTGAGTCTTTAAATTATTTCCTGAGCTTATCGTAGGCCCTCTGAATAGCCACGAACTTGTTGTGGGCAAGCTCCTGAAATTCTTTTCCAAGGTGCTGTACCTTGTCGGGGTGGTATTGGGCTGCGAGTCTCTTGTACGCTGCTTTGATCTTGTCTTTGGAATCGCCCCTTTCGATTTCCAATATGTTGTAAGGGTCCTCATCCTCGTACGGATCCCCTGCGGCCTGTCCGTTTGCGCTGGAGGATTTCTGTTGGTATGTTCCCCTGGGCCATGGGCCGGTTCGAGTCTGATAGGCCCTTTTGATTCTGGTGGCCCACCACCATGCTAGGGCCAGCACACCGAGATCATCGACCCATCCCGGTCCGACAAGAAAATCCGGAATTACATCATACGGACATATGAAGTATACCAGCGCTATGAGCCAGGGCAAATATTTCGTAATCATTTCAACCAAATAATCATCAACAGAGACAAAAGACCTTGCAATACGTGACTGGATGCTTAATACTTAAAAAAGATGCCGAAATTTCCTTCGGCTTTCTTGACGAAGGAGTCTGGTACGTTACGAGGAGGAACAGATGCCTCTATATGAATTTCGTTGCCTAAAATGTGGCGCAGAATTTGAGCAAATTGTCTTTTCAAGTGATCGTGATCCCATCAAGTGCCCAAAATGTAAATCATCCGATACGGATCGCCTGCTGTCAATCTTTTCCTCGGGCAGTGCAGCCGGCGAGCTGGGAGCTTCCGCAGCGTCTTCTTGCGGCACGCCTACCAGAGGTTTCTCCTGAGCCTAAATCATTTCAGCCGTTGGCTGAAGGAAAAAGGAATGTCCGAGATACTAATCATACTAGCTATTTTCCTTGTCTGGGTCCTGCTCCAGCTTTATGTACTTCCCAAGCTTGGTATTTCCACGTGACTCAGAGACTCCTGCCAGGTCGGTGACCAGGCAAAACGCGCGGAAAAAACGCAGGTTTCCCATGACGTGTCTACGCATAACGATTAGGAAATAAGCCATAGTGCCCGGTTCGACGTTCTGTCCAGCACGTATCTTGACACACTTCCCATAAAAAATGCCTTGCCTCTACCCCGTCTCCCGACAACCACCGTGCCGTAGTCTCCCTTTCTGGCTTCTTCAACAATCGCCTTGGCCGGGTTCCTCTTGCGCTTAGCCGTCCTGATCTCAACCTGCTTATCCTGGATGCCGGCATCCTGAAGTATTCTCCGTGCATGAGCATAAAAATCCTCTATACATCGCCTGTCGCCTCTTGCAATGACTTGCTCGATGCTGGTTTTTCTTTCATCAAAGTCTATCACGCAGTAGTCTCCGAGCCTCGGTATGACATGAAAAAGGGTTAATCTGACCTTGGGATTTCCCCCAATCATGAAGCTCAGGTGATCCACGGCCCGAAGCGAGGTTTCAGAGCCGTCCACGGCTACCATGATCCTTGCGGATGTCACATTGCCGTCTATTACCCACACAGGAGTTGTTATGGAATGCTCCACCAGTGTGGCAGTAACGCTCCCCACAAAGGTCTTCTGGACCCGGGAAAGTCCCCTTCTCCCTACAGCGATTGCGTCATAGAGCCCTTGCTGGGCGCGATCCAGAACATCTTTGGCAAGTCACAACAGCTTCGGCTGGGTAGCCACCTCGATGTGTTTGCCGTCAATTCCCATCCTGACCATTTGGGCTTTGAACTTCTCCAAGATCCCCTGGGCGTGCTCGGTGTTTTTCCGGATGGCTTTCTTCAACTCGGCATTGGCTTTGAAGGCGGTCTTGGCCTCGTCAAGGAGGAACTGTGAGATGGCAGGCTGTACATGAAAGAGGGTGAAGGTGAGATCTTTCACAGCCGACGACATTCTGACGGCATACTGAATCGCATGTTTTGAATGGATGGAATCGTCGACTGCCAGCAGGATTTTCTTCTCCATGAGTGATCCTCCTTTCTCACTGGGGTCTGCAAATTTACCATATATAATTACCGGCAATCTTTCGTTTGTTTTTGCCTGACAGCACGTGAAGCGTGCGTATCTGTTTCAACTTAATGGGCGAAAGCTGGCCGATCGGTATGTAAACGATACATTTGCCCCACCCGGTTGCCACCTGTTTAATAAATGACCTGGGCGCAGACCTGGCCACATAAACCACATGCTTTTCCACGCTGTATTCCAGGCCGGCCAGAAGGAGGCGCTCTGCCTTGGTCCGCGCCCAATCATACTCGGGGTCCCCCCAGACGTCAGCGAGTCTGAGAGGAGGAAACGTCATGACAAACCCCCCATAGATACACCTTGAGATTCCGGGGCCGACAATGTGCTCGGCCGGACTGGTGGCATAAAAGGCCATGTCCGACTCCTGGTCATGTTCTCCGAGCCATGTCATCAGGTGGGGGTATTTGTCTCCTGTCGTGTCTTCATCAAATATCACAACAATAGACCCTACGCCACCTTTGACCCTCTTGAACTCCTTGACGTAGATACGGCCTTCGTTGAGGTGGCGGGCTGTCTCCCGCATGTCAATGCCGTCCAGAATAGTGGTTTCAAAGGGCACGCTGGCTGCATCATCGGCTGACAGCACCAATGAGCCCTTGGATTTAAGAAAGCTGCCGTAATTCTCAACGGCAAGGTCCTCGGGCGGATATGAGCAGATATAAGGGTCCTCAAAACCTTCCAGCCATTCTCCTGGCCTGCGCTCCCTTATTCGGCGTTTTTTCGGGATATACACCGGTCTACGCTTGATCCTGGGAAGCCTCCTGCGGATGTGAATCCTTCGTGTTCCCAGCCAAAGCATCTCTCCACTCATACGGATGGTGGCAACGGAAGACTGGGCCTTTTGCCATGGGTAAAAAGAGCCCAATCGCCAGAAGGCATAGCAGAAATTGTCGTCCACACATCCACGGGCGGCAGCAAGAAGTTGGTAGAAGTCCGAGAGGAGCCTGTTTTCCAGGAGGGCATAATTTCTCGAAAAACGGAAAAAGGCCCGTTTCTGCCACCGGTAGACTTCCTCCCCTGTATCCTGGTGATAATGCCGCGCTGCCTCGTCAAAGAGTCGGAGGGTTGCCAACTGGCGATCCACAGCGCCCGGTTTGACATGATGCACAGCCCATCTTATGGACGCATCCAGGGCATCTTTTTCAGAACAGGTCTCCTTGCCTCCACTCATCAGGGCAAGAACGCCGAGTTTCTTTCGAACCGAAAACTTCGAGAGTTCAGGCTCCGGCGGAAGTGTTTTTCTCCGGTATTCATATACGGACGCCAAAAAGGGGTATTCTGTTATGACTTCAGCCAGATCCTCCGGGTGAAGATTAAACAGGCTGACCCCGGTACGTTTTGTCCTCTCAAGGGGCTCGGCCTGGGGACGAAAAAAAGCCGCCCTCACACCTTCAAGATGTGCCAGCCCGCAAACAAAGAGTATCTTGTCATGTTTGGCCGCAAGCTTTTGCAGTCGGTAGGCCATGCCGGCCTCGCGCCTGATGTCAGCAGGGCCTTTTGCTTGTGCCGGCAGTAACACCTGTGCGCAAATACTGTAGTAGGCATTGATTCCCAACCGGTGGGCCGCATAGGTGTCAGGCACATGATCACGATGTGAAGGATACGTATCCAGGTCGAGGTCCACAAAGTAGACAGGTACGTTGGCCTCAAGGCCGGACCGGATGGCCTCTGCGAGAGGGTCTGTCGGTTCGATCGGCAGATAGATGGTTTCCCCTCGCATATTCTGGTACAGGGCCACGGATAGTTCCGGGAGCCGTTGTACGCCTTTTTGGACTACGGCCTGTATGGAGTGAGGCAGTTCAACGGCTACAGCCTCGGGCCTGATATGGTGAAACAGGTGCCGTACTGCATCGGCAAACTCCATGCTGTAATGGACGATGGGGACAGGATAGATGGGGCCGAATGGGTTCAAGGGCTCATTGATCATTTTTACTCTTGATAACGAAGGGCCTCATCCCCAAGCACATTGAGGAGCGCAAGGTGAAGAGCTTCTTTTTTTGTCATCCGAGTTCCGTGCATCATCTTAAGGGCGTACCTGGCCATATTGATTCCGTCGCGCACAGAATAGACCTCGTCTGCCATATGGGTCCGTTGGAGAAAATAGACCATGTAGTTCAGGATGTCCTCGTCGGCAAAGGGGAGGTTTTCCTTCAGGATCAGCAGTTCGTCTTCTCGGTCCGGAAAATCGATAAATATCTGGGGCTGCAGCCTTGAGTGGATATATTCTGGGATATCATAGGTGGAAGCATCTTCGTTAATCGTGACCACAAACCTGAAGTCAGGGTGGGCTGATATGGTCAAACCGGTTATGATAGACTCCACATATCGCCTGTCGTCCAGTAGAGGAGCAAGAGATGCCCACGATTTTTCGCTCATCCGGTTCCCTTCGTCCAAGATACACACACCGCCCCTGATCATGGCTGTAACCAAAGAGCTGGCAGCGTATTTCACCTTGCCGTCCCCCCCCATCACAGGGGTGATGATGAGGTCCTCAGGTCGAGTGTCCATGGTAGCTTGAAACAGGTATGTCTGCCTGTTTATCTGTTTGGCCGCAGCATACCCGAGTGTGGTCTTGCCAACGCCAGGTTTCCCAACGAGACGGGGGTTGAAAGGAACATCCTTTTCGTCAATGACCATCCATGCGGCCAGTACCTGCTTTATCAATTCCTTCTGTCCCACCCATTTCAAAGGCAACTCTGCAGGCTGGGCCAGCATGATTTCCAGTGAACCCATTGTGACGGTTTCGCTTGTCTGTGACTTCATAATCTATAGCCTTTCCATTGTTGTCGGCTTCGCAAAAATTCCATCTGTCCGCCTCCGGCGGATTGTGCTTCATATTTCGCCTGCCTGTGCGTTGCACGCAGACAGGTCATTGCGATCCGCCTCCGGCGGATTACTTTGCCGTCTAATGCGGACTTCTTACGAGTTCATCAAATCTAAACCAGTATGAGTCTATTGTCAATCATGCCTGAGACGCTCGCACGTCGGCTAACATACAATGCGGTAATCCAAGGGGCGGAATCGGCCTAGATGTTCCCCACGGTGTTGACAGACCAGGACAATTTGCCTATAGTCTCCCGTGCAAGAAACAGGTTCTCAGCAAGAGTATTGTTATTTCTGAGAGGACAAATTTTTTCCAGGAGGTCTAGGCATGAAAGTAAAGGAATTTATGAAAACGAAACTTGAAAACGTTCGAGGCGACAAGAGTGCTTATGACGCAATCGAAAGGATGTTGGATAAGAGAATCCGTTCATTGGTGGTGACACCTGTTGGCGACGAAGACGTTTACGGAGTTGTTACTGCAACAGATGTGGTTTTCAAGGTATTGAGCGAGGATCTCAATCCAAATGACATCAAGGTGTCTGAAATTGCCTCTAAACCGGTTGTTTGCATTGATCGGGATACTGAATTGGCAGATGCGGCTGCCTTGATGAAGAAATTCAATATTGGAAGGCTCTTTGTATGCGAGGGGAAAAAGCCCATTGGCATTTTTACTCTAGTGGATGCCATGTATGGTTCATTGATCTTAAGAGCGAGGAAAGGTCATGTTGCTTAAAAGCCTATTCGTGCCCGACAAGAAAGAACGAGTAGTAATTGAAAATCTGGCCAAACACATAAAACTCCTGTGCTCGGCCCTCGGTGTTTTTGAGAAGGCCATTAAAGGGCAGAACAAAGAACTGATGCGCGGTATTATGGACCTGGAACGGGAGGGAGATGTTATCAGAAGAGATATTGTTTCTACCATCTACGAGGGTGCTTTTTTGCCCTATCTCCGTCCAGGCTTGTGCAAGTTTGCAGAGATCGTGGACAAGGTATTTGACCTTCTGGAAGACGCTGCATATCACTATCTGGACTTAAAAGTCTATGAGTCGATACAAGGCAACTGTTCACAAATTTCCACGTTGAATCTTGGGATGGGTGATATGCTTTTGATAAGTTTTGAGGCCTTGATGAGTGGAGGTGATTTAAAAGAGAAGGCTCTTGCAATCAGGGCTTATGAGAAAAAAGTTGATGATATCAAGTTTGATCTGTTTGAGGAACTCAAAAAAATAGATGTCAAGACATTCTGGGAAGGAAAAGCGCTGTCGGATTTTTCCTCGAGTCTTACAAGCGTAAGCGATGTAATCGAAGATGCCAGTGATTATCTTCAGGTCATCAAAGCCGGCCTGGTTTAGGTACGAAATTCTCCTCAATTTGCCCCTTGACCAAACTACGGTGATGCATTTTGAGTAGTATCTTTCACCACTGAGGCACAGGGAACACGGAGATGTGATTCCTTGTCTTCACATCAACAACATTGCAATCAAGTACGACACAATCCCCGCTGAAAGAGGCGTTGATATCCATGCCACGCCGATCATGACAATCATTTTGGTGCTGACCGTTCGCAGGCTTTTGAGCATTCCAACGCCGATAACCGCGCCCACAATGGCCTGGGAAGAAGAGACCGGAACGCCTACCTGGGTAAAGACGTGAATGGTCACCGCATTTGCCAGAATGGCAACAAAGGCCGAAAAAGGGTCTAATGGGGCGATTCTTTTCCCCACTGTCATCATAACCACGCGGCTGTAAGTGAGGACGCCTGATGAGATGCTCAATGCACCTATGATAGAGGCCATAAAAGGAGTGAGCATACCGCATCCAACATAAACTCCGGTCACGTTCGCCACGTTGTTGGCCCCCAGGCAATACGAACCGTAACATCCGGATAGGATCACGGCAATTGTAAGGAATAAATTACGCCGATAAACATCTCTGAATAAGACATCCAGCACGTAAGCAAAAAATTTGTATAAAACCATGGCGAAAAAGATCCACCCGATCGGGGTTAGAACCCAACATGCGAGGATCTTGTAAAGCCTGCTAAACTCGGCCGTGTGCGTCAGCACGCCCACACCCATGACTGCTCCTATAATGGCCTGGCTGGCAGATGCAGGCAGCTTCAATAATGTCATAACCAGCATTGTGAGTGCGGCAGAAAAGGCACAGACAAATGCAGCCATCGGTGACAAATCGGAGAGTTTTCCCACAGTGTCCATGCACTTGGGACCCTCCATCACGGCGCCAAGAATCACATAGAGAGACGTTAGAATAACGGCAGCGCGATACTTCACCATGCCCGCAGCCACACTTGGGCCGAACAAGTTGGCTGAATCATTAGCCCCGAGGCCCCATCCGAAAAAAAGTCCGCCAGTGAGTTTCCACATCAGTCTAAATAGTCTCCAGCACTCCCTCAGGGAATCCAGCCCTGTGTCGTGCGCGTTCTAGCGTCGCTGGTGGCTGACGTATACTGTATGTCACAAGATTCGTCAATGTGTGGGCTTAGTTTCGCTCCACAATTGGAGTGCCGGAGTGATGGAGTATTGGACTAAGGGTTTTGGAGGAACAGTAATAGTACTTTCGGCCTTACTTAGGGGTCTTGACGAGAATAGTGGCGTCTGGTTTTTGTTTTTCCTCTATACTCATTTTGAAGCCGGATGTGAACGCAAGCGCAACACAAACCCCGATTCCCATGACACCAGCGCCTCCCACAAAGGCCAGCTCCAATCGAAAGGCATCCATCATCAGGCCTGCCAGAATAGGGCCCACAAGCATTCCCAGGCTGTGGCCCATGGTCAAAAGGCCCATGATAGAGCCCATGGACTCTAGGTGACGTCCCAAGATGACTGTCATGGCCATGACAGCCGGTATTGCAATCCCTCCGCCGATTCCGAACAAGATGTTGGCCACAAAGAGCCCCCAGAACCCCTCAGTGTAAACGAATGAAAAGATGGCTCCCGCAGTCACCATTCCGCCCACAACGATCAGGACTCTCTTGCTGAAGCGATCAGCCAAAAGGCCCATTGGGGTCTGTAAAAGACCGGAGGTGAGCACCCCGAGCATAATCAGGATTCCGATAGACGAGCTTGACAGATTGAAATCAGAGTCTGCAAAAAGGGGAAGGAAGGCCCACACAATCCCGATACAGGTGGTGTAGGCCAAGCGGAACATGAAAAGGGCGCAGATGTATCTGTTTCTGATGAGGATCGCGTAACGAACCGGCAGCTTGGGCTTTACAAGAGGCCTTTCCTTGCTTCTGGGCGGCAGCAAAACAAGACACAGGAGGAAACCAATGAGCGAAACCAGCCCCATGCCCACAAAGGATGCCTGAATGCCAAAGGCATCGTTGACCGCGCCCCCGACAACCGGCCCGAGACTCAGACCTGCGTAGAGGGACATGTTAAACAGGCCCATGGTGAAGCCTTCCTTTTGCGCGGGCGTGATTTCCCCGACATAGGCCTGGGCCACGGGCAGGATCATGGCCGACGCAATTCCCTGCAAGAAGCGGATCAGGATAAAGATTTCCACGCTTTCGGAAAATGCAAAGGCGATTGAGACCAGGAAATAGCCCAGAAGCCCGGTTGTGATGAAGGGTTTCCGGCCCCTAATATCCGACATTCTGCCAAAAAAGGGGAGAAAGGCCGTTCTTGACAGGGAAAAGGCCCCGAAGATAAAGCCTATGCAAAGTCCGGTTGCGCCCAATTTGTGGGCATAGACCGGCAGCAAAGGAACCACCAAGCCCACGCCCAGTGTGACGGAAAAAACAGCCAAAAAAAGGGTAGCAAACACCTTTGTGTTCATAAAACACCAGCTATTGTGGTAACGATATGATCTAACTTGGACAATCCGGAACAAAAAAGGAGAAACAAAATTTACCACTTTCACGATTCAGGAATTAACAAGAACATGGCAGCGCACACAAGTCAACCATGGATAGAAGTGGCGGTGAGCACACCTTTTCGGCTAAGAAAGACTGTGAGTGAAGCGCTTGGCGGTTTCACAGGTTCACCTGTCTGGGAAGAGCCTGCGGGAACGACCGGCGTCTGGCTTGTCAAGGGGATCATCAAACGAAATGCGCAGGTTGATTCCCGGCTTGCAGGAATAGAAGGGATGGTGAGGCAACTTGAGAGAGAATACGGTCTCTCGGAGCCGCTCGGTATTGATCTCAGGGGTTTTGAGGCCTATGATGGTGTTGGTGGGGAGCAAGGAAAGCCACAGGCTGTCCGTGTCTCTTCCCGGCTCGTGGTGGCTCCGCCCCTCGAGCACGTCGAACCCAAAGGCAGCCAGACCGTGCTCCGCATTGACGCAAAGGACGCCTTTGGGGACGGAAGTCATCCCAGCACCCGCCTGTCATTAGAGCTGCTGGACGCCCTCGTTACAGGTGACTTTGGGTTGCCACCTGTGCGTGGGGCCTGGGCCCTTGACGCGGGATGCGGGAGCGGCATTCTGGCGTTGGCTGGTGCAGCCCTCGGGGGGCTCAACGTGCTTGCCGTGGACCTTTCGGCTGAGGCCGTGGTTGCTGCACGAGTCAATCTGCAGCTCAATCCCATGGCAGGATCGAGGGTCTATTTGGTTCTGGGCAAATTGTCGTGCTGCCGCGGACCCTTTGACGTTGTGCTGGCCAACCTGGTGCCTTCAGTCCACGTTGAAGCGCATCAGAGCCTCTGGAGGGCTGTCCGGCCAGGGGGGTGGCTGATACTGGCAGGGTTTTGCAAAGGCCAGAAAGAACTCATTTCAAGACCGTACATCCACAACGAGGCGGAGGAGAAGGCCTACTTGCGGGATCAGGGTTGGGCTGGTCTTTTACTGCGCAAACCGGATTCCTAAACAGCAATCAGTCCTCTGGCAGCACACCTCAGCACTTCTTGGGGTGTTGGAAAAATCGTGGTTATTGGTTTTGTGTGGAATTTGAACAAAAATCCTGATAAGAAATAGATTTTTGGAGAGCCTGTTTTCAATCTTTTCTGAAAACGATCAACCAGGCAATCATTCTTGTGAGAAACGCTTTGCAGGAACAACAACCTACAGAAGACGGGCACTGCCCCACCGGGCATGACTCGGAATGGTCAAACCCCTCGCCTGAGTTTGACCCGCAATGGCAAGATCCGTCG